>QNEM01000199.1 GCA_003645215.1 Gammaproteobacteria bacterium | reverse complement strand
CAGACGCCAATACGGCACGCCATTAAGGCGTTTGTGAATAGCCATTTTTAGATGTGAAGTGTTAAGGGTGAAATGTGAAGGGTAAAAAACGTCATCATATATCTTTCACTAACTACTTTTCACTCTTCACCCTTAACATTTCACTTCCGCGCAGAGGGAACAATTGGAGTTATTGATTGCACATCAGCATTTTGACCACGATGGCGTAGCACATGATCCATAATCACCAGGGCCAGCATGGCTTCTGCAATCGGCGTTGCACGGATACCAACACAGGGATCATGTCGACCGGTGGTTTTGACCTCACTGGCATCACCTTCAACATTTACAGTTTGCCCTGGCAGACGAATACTTGAAGTTGGCTTTAGTGCCATACTCACCAGCACATCCTGCCCGGAGGAAATACCACCGAGTACACCACCGGCATGGTTGCCAATAAAACCTTCTGGTGTCATTTCATCACGATGTTCTGTGCCCTTCTCATTAATACTATTAAAGCCGGCACCAATTTCCACACCTTTGACGGCATTGATACTCATCATGGCCTTGGCAATGTCCGCATCAAAACGATCAAACACAGGTTCGCCCAGACCTGGCGGCACGTTTTCAGCAACAACATTAATACGCGCACCGATGGAGTCACCTTCTTTACGCAAGGCATCCATATACTTATCCAGTTCATCTACCCTGGCAGGATCGGGACAAAAGAAGGCATTGTTTTCGACTTCATCCCAATCCTTGAATTCAATTTCTATCGGTCCTATTTGTGAAAGGTAACCACGAATATTGATACCGAAGTTTTCTTTCAAATATTTTTTCGCAATACCACCGGCGGCAACACGCATACAGGTCTCGCGTGCAGAGGCCCGACCACCGCCACGATGATCTCTGATGCCATATTTTTGCTGGTAAGTGTAATCTGCATGTCCGGGACGGAATAAATTATCGATCTTGGAATAGTCTTTGGATTTCTGATCGATGTTGTCTATTAAAAGACCAATCGGCGTACCCGTGGTGACACCTTCAAATACCCCGGAGATAATACGCACAAGATCGGTTTCTTTACGCTGGGTGACATGACGGGATTGACCGGGCTTGCGTCTATCCAGATCCTTTTGCAGATCTTCTTCAGTAAGCGCCATCCCCGGAGGACAACCATCAACAATGCACGCGTAACCAGCTCCATGACTCTCGCCACAGGTGGTAATAGTGAATAATTTTCCGAATGTATTGCCCGACATGGGCGGCTATTGTACTGGATTCCCGCCCCCGCGGGAATGACGAGTCAGTGGGTCAGTAATGATTATTTATTTGCCCTTTTGCTTCTCTTGCTCGTAGATATTAATGAAACCATCTGCATTCGGCATCTTCACCTGCATAATCGTTTCTTTATTAAGTACGAGGTCCTCTGCAACGATATTATTCAGATAAAGCAGATAGGCCGTCAAGGCGTAGGTTTCATCATTACTCAATGAACCAGGTGCTGTCATAGGCATACTACGTCGCGTGAAATCAAATAGAGTCGTCGCATGCGGCCACAAGGTACCGATTGTTTTTTCAGGCCATTCACTGGTCAAGCTCATTTCTGCGCCTGCCAGAGGTTCCGCGCTGCCACCCAAACCACCCACACCATGGCAGGCGATACAATTGGATTGATAGATCTTTGCGCCCTGCGTGACACTACCAGAACCTTCTGGCAGACCTCTGCCATCAGGAAAGACATTAATCGATAACGCAGCCACTTCCTCAGGCGTAGCAGGCTGACCCAGATTAGGCCCTTCCTGAATTACACCTTTTTGATGATCAGTAGCGTAAACGCTACCAATCAGCATCAATGCCAAGATTGCCAGAATCTTTGTCATCTTCTTCTGCTTTATATACATGTGTTACGAACCCATCGTCTTCAACTGCCAGTGTCATAATTGCATTGTAATGAAAATAGCCATGGCGACCTCGTTTAGCCACCAACTCATCACGTTCAGGTTGGACATATCCTGTTTCATCCGTTACCCGACTTTTCAAATAAGCAGGTTTGCCCTCCCATCGCCAGGGCATTCTAAACCGGGTAAACGCCTTGGGAATAATTGGGCCATCCAGTGCCGCCTCTGCCCAGGTTTCACCATTGTCAGCCGACACTTCGACTTTTTTGACTTTGCCTCGACCACTCCAGGCAATACCCGATATTTGAAATAGGCCAGGTGCTGGAACGAAAGTGCTTGATACCGGGGATGTAATCACCGACTTGGCATCCATCTCCAGAGTAAATATGCGGGACTTTCCGGAAGGTAATAATTCTGTGTACTTTGATGTCTCGTTGCGTGCCATCACAGGTTGATCCGAGAGTTCTATTCTTCTCACCCATTTGACGTTGAGCACGCCTTCCCAACCTGGCACCAGCAATCGCATTGGGTAACCATTCTCAGGACGCAAACGTTCACCATTTTGATACAGGGCCAACATGGCATCATCCATGGCCTTTTCCAGGGGAATACTCATATTCATGGCAAAGGCATCTGCACCTTCAGCAATCAACCATTTGGCATTTTTCTTAACCCCCACCTCACTGAATAATGTTGAGAGCGGTATCCCTGCCCAGTTACTACATGAAACCAGACCATGTATAGAACCTACTGGAGATCTTGTCGCATTTTTATTCCAGGATGAATTGCTATTGCCACCACATTCAACAAAACAGGTTTGTGAGTGGCGCGGATAACGCATTAAGTCATCGATGCTGAAAAATAATTCTTTTTCAACCAGACCATGAATCAATAATTTATGATGCTTCGGGTCGATCTGGGGCACACCGTTGTGGTGCCTCTCATAGTGCAATCCATTTGGTGTAATAGAACCTTCAAGTTGATGCAGTGGTGACCAGGAAGCACCATTCCCCTGAAGTACTGAGTTCGTCGAAGGTAATCGCATCACCTTGTCTTCATGGGGGGAGGGTACACCATAGGGTGAAAATGGTTGCCCGGGCTGACGCATCCATGGAGGACGAACAGGATCTATTTCAGATGGTTTTGCAGAACCATCTGCAACCTCGGCAATAACTGCAGGTGCTGTCGCAGCGGCAGCCGTAAAAGCTGTAAAGGTCAGACCTTTCTGCAGAAACAAACGCCTGTCCAGTAAACCATTACCTGCGACAGGTTCCAGGGACACTGGCATTTTACTTTTGGTTTTGCGCATTATTTGGCCCTGGCTTAGCTATAGATAAATTATATGTTCAAGATTAAGTAGACTGACAGTACCGCAAATTTTAATATCCCCTCACAGCTAGCAGACTCTTGTTATTAAAATAGGTTCAGTCACACCTTATTCTGGTGGTGGAACATAGCCAGGAATATCATTTAGATCATAACCATCGCATTGTTCATCTGTCAGAAACTCATCGCAATATTTCTGGTACACCTTCTCCCACATAAAAATATTGAACAGATCCGGGTCAATATGATTTTCCAGTTTCATGTTCCCGAGAATGGTCAGGGCCTGTGACATGGGCATGGCTTTTTTATAGGGCCGGTCCCCTGCGGTCAGGGCCTCGAAGATATCCGCTATTCCCATCATCCTTGCCTGAATAGACATTTCATCGCGCTTTAAACCCTTAGGATATCCAGTGCCATCCATTTTTTCATGGTGTCCACCGGCAAATTCCGTAACATTGAACAGATGTTTCGGGTAAGGCAGGGACTCAAGCATTCTAATGGTAGCAACAATGTGATTGTTGATGATTTTACGTTCCTCTTCGGTGAGTGTGCCTCGAAAGATATTCAGATTACAAACCTCATCCTCGGTCAAAAAATCACTTTCATTCCCTTCAGGATTTTGCCATTTGTATTGCGCTATTTTAGCCACACGTTGCTGAAGTTTATCGGCCATGGCCTCGCTGCCAACATTACAACTGCGAATAAACTCTCTGTCATCATCCAGTTGTTTTAGTTTAGAAGATAGCTGTTCATCGGCACCGGGATCTTTTTCTCCCAATGTCTTGAGCTTACTCTTTAGAATGTCAATCTCGGCATCACGCTTGAGCACTTCAAATCGTATATCGATCATCTCAATCCGATCAATGATGGTCTCCAGCTTGGTGCCCTTATCAACAACAGCTTCCGGGGTGGTGATTTTGCCGCAATCATGTAACCATCCCGCAACACTCAATTCGTATTTGTCCACCTCAGTCATACTGAAATCTTTAAGTGGGCCGTGTTCAATATCGCAACACGCCTCAGCTATCATACTAGTCAATACCGGCACACGCCGGCAGTGGTCTGCCGTATATGGTGATTTTTCATCGATGGCACTTGCTATAAGTTCTATGAAAGAATCAAAAAGCTTTTTCTGTGCTTCTATAAGCTGCCTGTTTGTTAATGTGACAGCGGCCTGCGAAGCAAGAGATTCAACTACT
>QNEM01000198.1 GCA_003645215.1 Gammaproteobacteria bacterium | reverse complement strand
CAAACCATACAGGGATCAAATGAACGAACAATATGCTGCACTTCTACTGGCATTTTTTCATCTTTGTTCCTGTCGCCATTTCTGTCACCGAGCAGTGGAGTATTAATCAATGCTTGTTCCAGTACGCCAGGCACACCGTCAGCATCACGTGGTGAAAAATTCCAGGTTGTCGGTGCAATGATCTGGTAATTAAGAATACGTCCATTCTTAACTTTTAGCCAGTGTCCCAGACTGCCGCGTGCCGCTTCCATCATGCCAAAACCTTCTACTTCATCAGGTATTTTTGCATGTAAACAAAACGGGTCTTTGGGTGTCAATTCTTTTGCCCAGCCTTCCATCACAGGCACCACAAGAGCAATTTCCAGCAATCTGGCAATAACACGATCACGAACATTGCTGCCATTTTGTGACACCAGATCACGAATTAAAGGATGGCCATTAACCACCTGCCGTGCAAGTGCTCCCACTTCCATCACTTGCCCGTTGAGTCTCGGTGCTTTACACCAGGTATATCCATCAGGTGCATTCGCTGAAGGAATAGTAACGCCATCAAAGGGATGTTTGGGTTCATTTTGAAATTTCATCCAGCTGTGACTGATGTCTTCTCGAATCAAAGAATGATCAAGCTCAGCATAAGTGCCATTCCAGGTGCCCCTGGCAAACAGTGGATTGCCCTGTTCAGGATAAACACCATAACTCATAAAATGATCCCCTGCTCGTCCAAGGGTTTCAAGATTCAAAGCATCAGCAATGTGCAAAAAGTGACCAAAATCACTTCGGGACGATTCTGGTCGCTCTAGCCAGTTAGCCAGAGCATCAGCAGAATCAAGAGCAATAATATTTTCCAGTTGATCACCAAACAATGTCTGCTGCAAAAATTGCCGAAAAGAAAAAAGTATGGCCAGAATCCTGCTTTTCTCCTGTATTTCAATAGAACGCGTCGTGCCACCGGGCTGTA
This sequence comes from Gammaproteobacteria bacterium, assembly GCA_003645215.1. GTDB lineage: Bacteria > Pseudomonadota > Gammaproteobacteria > Eutrophobiales > Eutrophobiaceae > SMWN01. Next base: position 3,454 of record QNEM01000198.1, on the reverse strand, counting down.
TCGCCAGACTATGCGGCCACTTCCCTGCCAGCAAGCCCATTAAATGCAGAAACTCTGCTCTGACCGGCAACATCTCTTTACAGGCTGTACCTTTAATGGCTTTAAAACGAACTTCAGCAGCAGGAAACCAGGATTCATTTTGATATACATTCCGGGCAAAATCCGGCATAAAAAAAAGATAAAAGTGAGTCAAATGATCAGTGATATTTTCATTCGCCAGAATCAGATTAGTTGCTATTTCTCCATTTGGCGGTGACTTCAGTCCCTGAATATTTGCCAGGGCATTAGCCGCAGCAACAGATTGCGAAACCGAACAAATACCACAAATTCGAGGCACATAAACCAGTGCATCCATCGGATCTTTACCCTGAAGAATTTGTTCAAATCCCCGGTACAAAGACGATACAACCCAGGCATCCGTTACCATTCCGTCTTCTATCGAAAGTTGTACTTCAAGATCACCTTCAACCCGGTTGAAGGGGCCAACAATACGTCTGCTCATTATTTATCTTTTATTTTATTTAGTGGTTTAATCACAATATGATCAGCGACCGCATTTCGTCTCAGGCGCACAGGTGTCGCTGCTTTTGATAACGAAGCCAGGGCAACAAACCATGCCTTTGGCATATCGGTTGGCAGGCCAATAGGGATTCCTGCAATTTTTGGTGTTTGGGCAAAACTATGCCCCGGCTCTTCAAAATCAGGCGCGGTACAATTAATACAGGCATAGCCCCCTCGCAGACAAGATCCCTCACCACTCCATAAACGGGTATTACAATCCGCTTGGGCAATTGTCCCAAGACAGCCCAGATTTTCCATCATACACCCCAGATCAGAAGCTTTCTGCGCGCTGGCTTTATATTCATAATATTCATTTCGAGGGCAGGCATGATGCACCAGATGATCAGTATAACTGCGTGGCCGATTTAATTCATCCAGACCAGCCATGTCCATATCAGACAAAGCGATTTGAGATAAGGTTTCAATGATCCAGTTAGGATGAGTTGGACAACCGGCAATATTGATTACCGGTAATCCGCTTTTACTATGAAAATCTTTGCCTAATAAACCGCCTGATTGACTTCCGTCATACTGGAGACCACAGGCTTCGCTGGGATTACCGCCACCGGCAGTAATGCCTCCAAAGGCAGCACATGATCCCACAGCAACCACATGTTCTGCCAGCAAAGACAGCGCTTTGATATAGTCACACATCGGACTATTTGTACCCGACAAACGATGAAACAAACCACTGCCATCTGGTCCCTGAATCACTGAACCTTCCAGACAGAGTATATCAAGCCGTATCTCTCCAGCAATAATACGTTGTATCAGCTCCAGTAGTTCACAACCACTTTGTTCACTCAATGACGGATGCCATAACAGATTAATATTCACACATTGCAATGAGCTAAAGACATCAGGGGACTCTGCAGACAATAATGACATAGAGCAGCCGCCACAACCACCGGATTGCAGCCAGAGAAGATTTAATTGTTGTTCACACAGACTCATGGCATATCAACTCTTACTGTCAACGGGTAAGGATAAAATAAATTCTGCTCCACCCTTTGGATTATTTTTAAAGGTTAAATCACCTTTTAGATCGTGTGCAAGACCGTAACTAATATAAAGTCCAAGTCCCGTTCCCTGACCAACAGGCTTGCTGGTAAAAAATGGATCGAAAATTGTTTTTGCATCTTTCTCAGAAATACCAACACCCTGATCAATTACATGAATAGCGACAAATTCATCTGATATTTCAGTACTCAGAATCAATCTGGGATGAGCCTCATTCTCCATAGCATCACGGGCATTTTGTATTAAATTAACCAAAATCTGATGAATCTGTCCTTTACAACTATTGATTTTAATATTATCAGCAAATTTATATTGAATCTCTGCTTTGTTTTTATCGGTCTTTAAAGCCCAGCTAACCGCCTTTTTAATCACATTATTCAGTTCAAAGAAACTATATTCTTCTTTTTGTCCGCCAGAATAATTACGCAAATCCTGGATGATGTTGCTGACTCGTTCTGCACCTTCCAAAGAACCTTCAATCAGTGAACCCATATCATCCTGAATTCGGCCAATTTTAAGCTTGGTGTGAAGTTTTTTAAGTTCAGGAGGATCAACATGGGCATCAACAGCATTAAGATATTGATTAATCCGAGAGCTATAACGTTCCAGAGCATGCATATTGCCAAAGATAAAACTGATGGGATTATTTAGTTCGTGGGCAACGCCAGCAATAAGACGTCCAAGTGAAGCCATTTTTTCAGAATGAATTAGTTGTTGCTGAGTACGCTGAAGTTCAGTATGAGCATAATTTAATTTCTTATAGGCATGACGCAATTCACCTAATGGCCGGCCAATTAAAACCATTCCCGTTAAAACGCCGCTGGCATCATATCGTGATGAACAATTCATCGACAAAGGTGAAGTTGTACCATCTGAGCAGATAACGTTCATCTCACAATCAATCAGGGATTCATGCCTCATTTTTTCTGGAAAAAGATCCAGCATGGCTTGAGAGTCTTCAGCAAACACTTCATGAAGAGAATGTTGAAGATAATCTTCTTTTGCCTTACCCGTTAACGTTTCCAGAGCAGAATTCACTTGCAGAATAACACCCTCGGTATCACAAACAATCAAAGTATCCGTCATAGCCGAAAGTACGCTGTTAATAAACAGCTGAGCTTCTTCAAGCGCAGAATTTTTTAATTCTAACTCAACTTGAGAATGTACCAGATCAGCATACACTGAATCCATTTTATGGATCACTTCAATCCAGGCTTCCTCTGTAGAGTCCGTCTGCTGCAAAGAATCCATCACACCCGCTTCTTTTATGAGACTGTCTTGTTGAATATCGGTACGATGAGTCATATTAATTTTTAACCAGCAGCTTCATTAGAATTAACATCTAAGTGCTCAATTTTTTCCAGACCATAACGTTCAAGCTTACCGCGCAAGCCCACTCTGGAAAGTCCCAGCTCTTTTGCCGCACGACTTTTATTCCATCTCAGTCTGATCAGCGTTTCACGTAAGATTCTAGATTCCAAAGCTTCGACCCGATCTTTTAATGAGCCTTCAAGAGTGGCTAGATTGCCAAGGCTTTCTATTTCTTCCGAGGGTGTAACATTAGGCGTCGCATGCAGAATTCTGGTTGATAATAGATCCGCACCCAGTTCATCCTCATTGCACATGATCAGCATATGACGGATTTCATTTTGTAATTCACGAACGTTACCTGGCCAATGATAGGTTTGCATGCAAACCAGAGCTTCATCAGAATAACCAATGACCTGTTTACTCAAATCATGCATGGCATTGTCCAAAAGCTCATTGGCTAAAACAGGTATATCAATCTTACGTTCTCGCAATGAAGGGAGTGCTATAGTGCCGGCAGCCAGACGATAATACAAATCTTCACGAAACCGCCCTTCCCGTACTT
>QNEM01000197.1 GCA_003645215.1 Gammaproteobacteria bacterium | reverse complement strand
TAGGCATGGGCTTCTCCGCTTACCACGGCATCTGTGGCCTCCTTCGAAGTTTTATAGGCCTTTACATTGGCATTTTTAAACAGCCGGGTCGCCAGTTCATACGAGACAGACCCTGATACACCCGAGATGATGACGTTTTTCTTGTTGAGTTCATCGAGACTCTTGATATTACGGGTCATACTGGTATTTGTAGCCAGGCTAATACCTGAGTCTGCATATGGGTTACTGAAATTGATCTTGAGTGCACGGGCCGGGGTAATGGCCATACCACCAGCAATGACGTCAATATCACCTTTCTTCAGCGCCGGGATAATGTCTTCCCATTTGTAGACGATGAATTCAGGCTTAACACCCAGGTCCAGCGCGACCTTTTTGGTTACATCAATCTCATATCCGGAAAGTTTTCCTGATGCATCTTCCATGGTCCAGGGCACGAACAGTGATACACCGATTCTCAGTGTTCCTCTCTCGATAATATCATCCAGGGTATCTGCCTGAATTTCCACAGAAAGAAACATCATTAATACCATCGAAGCCTGGAAAAATATTTTTAGTCTACTAGTCATAATTAGATCTCAAATTAATTCAATTAGAAATGATTGGCTATCTACAAAATAAAACCCGGAAAACGGGTCATCAATATTCTATACATCCGCCAAGAGTGGCGTGGATGCTACCACAGGCTCTGCTGTTATTGTATCCACTTTGGTGTCGCTAATGACTATTAGCGGCCACCCACGGGTAATGTCAGGGTTGGTCCTTTAGCCTCGGATTGTCCGGCCTGTAAACTGAAAAGTTGTTGCAATAGCAAGAAAGATGACTTTGTTTCCAGATCGTTATTGGCAATATAAAACCAGTAATCCCGGTGGGGGACAGAAATATATGCATTTTTCGGTCGTTCTTTACTTGATTGAACAACGAAATGTTTGCCTGCAGGGGTATCGCTCCAGTTAAATTCATCACCACTTATAGTTTTTGTCACTGTAACCAGGCCTGCTTCTTTGTGCTCATCAGGTACCTTTATATTTTGAGACAAGTAGAAAAGGACACTCATAATAGAACGCACGCGCAAACCAAGGAGATTGGGTTGCTTATTCAGGAAATCAGACGAGATAATGACTTTATGATCGACAGCCGTCGTTCCCAACAGTGATTGCAACTCTAGACCCTCACTTGTGACTTGATCAACCTTACTTGGCGAAAATTGCATGACCAACTCAGGCTGTTTTTTATCCATATCAATATTTGGCCCAATTTCCATTATTCCTTCCCTTTGCAAGTGTCTAAATATTTCCAGGGCCCGGGCAAAATCTTCATAGCGTTTCGGCTCAAGGGCTGGGGTAGGGCCTGAAGCACTGGGTGCATTATAAAGGCCATTCATACGCTCTATCGTCATGCCAAAAACCCGTTCAATACTCCAGCCGGACTGGGTCATCACCAGTATGGCTTCAAGTGATATGGACGAAAGTACGCTTTTCAGGAAGTCCTCACCACGCAGTGGTGTATAAGAAATTGTTGGGCTTTGAGAATATTCAACTCCCACACCTGGTTGAATAAAATTACCTACCGAGCCTGTATTAACCGTCGCATTAACATTTGCTGAAGTTGATATTCTGGGAGAGACTGTGACACTACCAATCTCAAGAAAGGCAGGCTGCTCACGATAGCGCAGCCGAACAAGATTAATTAACATCTGTTCGCTCAGAGTTTCAGAAATGGATTTATTGTAGGCAGGATGTGTCTTTTCAAGTGCCCCAGGTCCAAAGGTGGACTGACAACCGCTTATGATTAATGCAAGCAGAAGTAAAATAAGTTTGTTTTTAGACATTATAAATATCCATGGAGATTATTTGAGTAAATCATATAGAATTCACGCTGTGTTAGGCAAGCTGTAATAGCCATGATCCTTTAAAAATAAATTGTGAAATTATGCGCTGGATAAAAAAAATATTTGTACCGCTAATCGTACTGTTTGCAGTATTTGCCCTGATTGCGGGTATTCTATTAACGGTATTGGGTGATGATGATTACCGCAAAATCCTCATCAGCCTGGTAAATAGTAACACTGAGCTGACACTTGCCATTGAAGGTGGGTTTACGCTTGATTTGTCGTCAGAACCATCCCTTACTGCCTCTCAGGTAAGTCTGCAATCAGCTAGCGGCGACTATGATATCCAGATCGATGTCATAGAAGCACAGATAAAACTATCACCACTGCTGGATGGCATCCTCTGGTTTAAAACCCTGAAGATAAATGATGTGGATATCCACATCGATGAGCGCACTGTTCAAATCGCAGATAATCGGGAAGATTCATCTTCTGCAAACGGGACTGATTTTCTGGTGCCTCTGATAGAGAGAGCGGCAATACAGGATCTGGAGTTGATTTATCGTCGTCCAAACCAGCCGGAAATCTATTTTAATCTGAATGACCTGCAGATCACCGATGAGAACCAGCAAGGTACCTATCAACTGAGTGCCAGGGGCGAGTTGGCTGGAAATGAATATTCAGTAGATGGACAAATTCAAAGCCTGACTGATTTTTTACAGTCTGATGATGCCGTCCCGTTAAATTTAAATATTATTGGCCAACGACTGACATTGTCAGTCATTGGAACTGTCAGTTCATCGGCTGATAGCAGCTATGCTGATCTTGAGCTGATCGCTCACACAGATGAGCTCGGCGTTATTAGCGGGATATTTTTTCCGGAGTCGCCCGTCGCCGGAAGCCTCTCGGCGAGTGCCAGATTACATGGTGTCGATGACAAACTCAGTCTGAAACAGATATCCCTGAAACTGGATAACAGTGATCAGCTGACACTCGATGTTTCTGGTGATATTGCAGATATTTATACCTGGCAGGGTACAGAACTGGAATTCTCAACCACAATCAAGCATGAACATATCCTGCAAAATATATCTCAAGATATAGGAATTGGAGCTCTGGGCGAACTGGCATCGTCAGGGAGATTATCCGGGTCAGGAGAGGCCATGCAAATTTCAGGGCTGACCGTTAGCGCCATAACTTTATCGGGATTAAAGATATCAGCCAGCGGTGAAACAGAATTTAACATCAGTGATGATCAAATAAGCTACGCAAATTCAATACTGGATGTTGAGATGAGTGGCCCCGCATCTGATTTTTTTTCCAGGGTCTTTAAACAAAAACTCTCAGGGCTTGGCAATATGCAGGTAAGTTATGCAATAGCTGGTGATGGAGAGTCAATTAATATAGAGAATATCAAGCTGAAACTGGACAATGGTGACCAGTTACAAATAGAGCTCGCTGGCAAGATAAATAACTTCAGTTCAATTCAGCAGATCGATCTGAACTTCTCTGCAAATATCAATGATCCAGATATCCTGCAGAAATTTATAAAGCCGGATATCTTGCCGGAGTACAATCAGATAACACTGAATGGCAATCTCAAGAACCTGGAGAATGGTTACCGGCTTGATCCGTTCAAGGCCTCAGCAAACATCGACGGAGGTATGGTGTTGAATGTTGATGGCACCACAGACTTAGCCATTATCAATGGCAAACTGGCACTAATAAACGTGAATACGAAACTGCAGCTTGATGCCCAGTCTACTAGCCAGACGATGTCCCTGATAGATATACAAGTGCCCTATGATGGGCATCTAAAAGCTACCGGAGAATTGAAACACGATGGACAACATATTGAGATAAATAATTTTGTGGCCATAGCAGGGTCAGAGCAAGAGCCTGTACTAAAGCTTGATGGTAGTTTGAAGCATGACCCAGCCAGGAATGAACTTTCCCTGGAGTCAGATCTGTTATTCGATCCACAGAAATTGTTTGATAAGCCACAACTCTTCTCACTGGACTCATTGGGAACAGTGAAGGGTAAGGTTCGGCTGGTCTCGGTGAACGATGTGATCAAACTGGAAGAACTGGACCTGACTTCGGTGAGTGACAATAAACTCAGTTACAAATTGGCTGGCACTATCGAAAATCCGAAAACCAGCAAAAATTATAATTTTAATTCTGAATTTACTGCGAAGGATCTAAGGGTCATTGGTGATCTGTTTGGCAAGAATTTTATCGGCTCTGGCGTCATTAGTGGTAAAGGGGTGCTGCAAGGTGATAAGGACTCCGGTATCTACAAGGGCAACATCCAGATAGGGAAATCAGACATTAATACGGATTTGCATCTCAAGTTTGACAATGAGCGACCATCTTTGAGTGGCAGCCTTTCCAGTTCGATTATTCATTTAGAGGATTTTGACTTAAAAACGATTGGTGATAGGGAAGACAAGAAAGATTCCCCCATAATAGAAAACCTGTTTCTCATCAGTAATTATATTCCGATCGATTCACTGGGCGGTGTAGACTTGTCACTTAAAGTTGATATTGAAAAAGTCACTGGTACAGGTTTTGAAGTTGATACTGTTGATGCGAATGT
>QNEM01000196.1 GCA_003645215.1 Gammaproteobacteria bacterium | reverse complement strand
CCACCCCTGGTTTAAAGACCGCCAGGAGGCCTGGGTAACCACTTGCACTAACTGCCATTCTGAGAGCTTCGCACGGGCAATGCTCAGCCAAATCGATAATGGCACCAAACAGGGTCTGGCTGTAGAACAAGAGGCGAAGAAAGTGGTCAATGCACTCTATGATGAAGGTCTACTGGTTGGTCAGAAGACTAACCGTCCTGCACCACCGGCACCAGAAAAAGATGCCGCTGGTGGTTTCTATGGGCTGTTTTGGGCCAAGGGCAACAACCCCTCAGCTGTTGACCGGGTGTATACGGAGATGTGGGAGCATGATCTTATCAAGCTCTATAAGGGCCTCGCTCACCTTAATCCTGGAAATTACACCTATTCAAATGGTTGGGCCAAATTAATAGGAGATTATGCAGAAATCATGGATGCTGATACCCAACTACGCGAAAAAGCCGCGCTTGAGAAAAGGGTTGCAAAACTTGAAGGTAAGCTCAAGACTTCATTCTTGGACTTCAATAGTAATACCAATCAAGCCGCGCTAGGCGGTGTCGGTGGCGGACTGTTGTTGCTAGGCACACTCGGCTTCGCGCTCTCACGCCGTCGCGAGAAACCAACGGAATAGTACCTAACCATTTTATTTATAATTTTTAAAAATAGATAATTTAATAACAATAGATAATGATAAATAATAGAGCTCTCCTCATCACTAGCTCAATCTTGGTGATGGGTGGAGTTTTTTTATTGTCGTGGTTATGTTGGGTTAAGCTGAGACCTGGATCGCCTCCCTATCAATACCAGCTATTGCTAGAAGGTAGTATCGATGCGTTTCCTGATCTGGGTCTGGACGCACAAGCTGATATTTCCATTCGCAAGTATGCATTGCACGTTACAGAGAATGATAAGCCACTGGTAATATTTCATGTGGGTGAGCGTGATAATAGCGATGCCGAGGCAGTCTTGCTTGATTGGCAAAATCAGATCGGTGAGGCATTAATTACCATCGCACCGCCGATCGCAGATCTCCAAAAGTTGCTGGCAGCGATAACTAATCACGTGCCGAAAGAAGCGCTTGTGTTGGGTTGGTGGGACACTACCCGTCGGCTAGACCTGCTCGCAGGAATCGAGACACCATTCCGCAAGAACCTGGCACAACCTTTGCTGATCCCGGACGCATGGAGTGGTCGCAGAGAGGAAATCGAAAAAATTGAGCACCATTTCTGGGGCTTGCATAACAGGAAGGATGTTGAAAAATCAGACTTTAACAGCTTTCAGGAGGCATTACTCGCAGATACAGCTACCGGTGCTGCCAGGCTCAGGGCACTAGTTGGCGAACGCGAAGCATACCTAGTGTTGCATATCTCCGATATTTACAAACTAAGTGCCATGCATCCGCAGCAATTGGGCGTCGGCTATCGAGATTTCCCCAATTCGGGTGATCTTCACGGAGTAATCAACCGTATCAAGGACTGGTTGAAGAATCAGGGCTACCAAAACTATGCGGTGGAACGGCGCGAGAAAACTAGTCTACGAGTGTATTTTCTCACTGACATACAATCCAGTGAAACCTTGATTGCCCAGGCCTTGCCCTTTACTAGTTCACAACCCTTACTGCTGGAAGATATAAAAGCGGTTTACCAGCATGGTGGCTATTGGGTATTTAAGATTCCACCAGCAGATACGGGATACAAAAAGTGACTCTATCCAGGTGTGTGCCTCCCATAGTATTTTGTTTCGCATTTTTTATAATAAGTGTTTCTGCAGCAGACGATTTTGAGTACGATGGCCGTAAAAAATGTAGCGGCTGCCACAAAAGCCAGTACAAATCATGGAAACAAACCGGTCACGCTATGGCTCTGGAATCCCTGCGTGCAGGAGAAAAGACCGAAGCCAAGGAAAAGGCTGGGCTGGATCCCGCCAAGGATTATAGTGAAGATAAAAAATGTGTTGGTTGCCACACTACGGGGTTCGACATGGAAGGTGGTTACGAGATCGAAGATCCAAGCAAGTACACTGTGGGGGTTGGTTGCGAATCCTGCCACGGGCCTGGGAAAAAATACCGTCGTTCGCATAGAAAAGCTTCTGACCAATTCGATAAAGAGAAAAAATCTACCCCTCGCCAAACACTTGCCGATGCCGGTGAAGAGTTCGAGTTTATTGAACGCTGTAGTTCCTGCCACATGAACTACGAAGGTTCTCCGTGGTCGGGCACTAAAGAGCCGTACACACCCTTTACTCCCAAAGTCGACCCCAAGTACAGTTTTGATTTTGAAAAGTATGTACGCGATGAGAAAGCCATGCACAAACACTTTAAACTGACCGGTGTTTTCGAGGGGCCGCCGCAACCTGCATTCCATAAAGAATTCCAGGACACCGCTGAATCGGCCAGCGCAGAGTAGTTGAGGTGGAGCACTTCGTGAAGGCCATCAGAACCCACTGGATTATTCTTTTTTCTACGATAGGAGTCATACTTTCCCTGGTACTTATCGTATTAGGTGGTGAAGCGGCACTGTCGACGACAACTTTTTGTACCTCCTGCCACTCAATGTCGTACCCAGCCGAAGAATTGCGAAAATCAGATCACTATGGGCCATTGGGTGCTGACCCCGATTGTAAAGACTGCCATATTCCATCGGGACTCAACAATCTCCACCTGGCACTTCAGACCCATCTTGTAGACGGTGCCATGGAACTCTATCTCGAATTCACAAATGATTATTCTGACATAAAGAAATTTAACAAACACAGGCTGGAGATGGCCCACCATGCCAGGATGAATCTAAAGCGCTGGGATAGTATCACCTGCCGAAACTGCCATAAAAATCCCCGTCCCTCCGGTGAAGCAAAACAGGCACACGAGAAGATGCGCACAGAAGGGGCGACATGTATTGATTGCCACCAGAATCTGGTTCATAAAGAAGTGGATGAAACCGATCTAGATGCTAGCCTTGCCCAGGGAAAGATAGTGATTAGAGAGGAAGAATAAAATAGTGTCTTGACTGCAGACACTATTTTATTCATCACACTATACAACCCCAGCGTTTACCACTTAACCATTAATATTCAGGCTTATGTTCCCGCCAATGTAATCTGTTCAATAATCTCTTTTGCCGAAATTATTTCCTGTGACTAGTAAACATCGTGTTGTGTGTTATAGACATTAAACTTCCCTGTCGGTGTAACCAGTCGGTCATCTTTGATAACTTTTTTCAGCTTGCGGGTTTTATCATCGATAATAACAATTGCTGATTTTTGTTCTTTGCCATTCCAGACAGAGAACCATACTTCATCACCAGCCGTATTGTATTCCGGTTGAACGACACGTTTAGGGCCTTCACCCAGATCGGCCATTTCACCTATCGGTAACACTTCAAAGCCTTTATCCAGATTGTTGATATCAAACACGGCAATGCTCTGGCTTATCTTCACGTCTGGATTAAGCGTTGTATCTACCCAAAGGTTAGTGGATCTTGGATGGGTCTTGATAAACAAGGAACCGCCTCCCTGACCTTCAAGGGTACGCACAACTTTCCATGCCTGTTCTTTATGATTAACCGGATCGGTACCAATAAGCGAGACACTGGCATCACCAAGATGGCTGGTTGCCCAAACGGGACCAAACTCTTTATCTACGAAGTTTGCACCACGGCCTGGATGGGGGATCTTGCCCACCTCAACCAATGCAGCAAGCTTCTGATCCTTGGAATCGATTACGGCAATCTTGTTGGACTTGTTTGCAGCACTCATAAAATATCGCTTTGTCGAGTCCCAGCCACCATCATGTAGATAACGGGCTGCATCAATACTGGATATTTTCAGGTTATCAAGGTCTTCATAATTCACCATCATGACCTTACCAGTTTCTTTCACGTTAACGATAAATTCAGGATGTTCATGTGAGGAGACAATGGCTGCTACTCTGGGTTCTGGATGATATTCCTGCGTATCTACTGTCATTCCACGCGTAGATTTTATTTTTATAGGTTCCAGGGTATCGCCATTCATGATTACAAATTGAGGAGGCCAATAGGTGCCTGCAATCGCATATTTGTCTTCATAGCCTTTGTATTTTGAAGTTTCGACAGAACGTGCTTCCAGACCAACTTTAATTTCAGCAACGTTATCCGGACTTTTCATCCACAGATCAACAAGATTAATCCTGGCATCACGACCTATCACAAAAAGGTATCGGCCCGATGAAGAAATACGGGAGATGTGTACCGCATAACCGGTTTTAATAACCTTTATGATCTCTTTTGAATTTCCATCAATAAGTGCAATCTGGCCGGCATCTCTCAGGGTTACTGAGAAAAGGTTTGTCAAGTCCAGTTTGTTCATCTGTTTTGTTGGACGGTTTTCTGGCGGGATCAGGACTTTCCAGCTTGCCATCATTTCCTCCATACCCCATTCAGGTGGTAATGGTGGTTCATGCTGAATATATCT
>QNEM01000195.1 GCA_003645215.1 Gammaproteobacteria bacterium | reverse complement strand
GAAGAAAATGATCTTGGTGGAATCACCAAAATCAGGTAAATTTTGTGCTTCCTGAGGAATATTCTGAAGGTCCACTTTCCAGCGGAAGCGGGCATTAGAGTTCCGACGAAATTATTGATATCTGGAAGTAATTTGAATCAGGACTGGTAGCAACGTTAGGTCGAAAAGGGTATATTTCGCACCCTAATTTAGAGTGGAGAATAATATGAAATTTGTTCGATGGTTCTTAGGAAGATTAATCCTCACGATTGACTTTCTTACGAAACCAAAACCAATTGTAAGGGAAAAAAGAGAACAAGAAACAATTGATGCCCTGACAGTAAACCTGAGTATTTACCAATTTGGCGCTTGTCCATTTTGTGTAAAAGTGAGGCGTCAACTTAGAAAGCACTCTTTGAATATAGAATTGAGGGATGCCAAAAATAACACTATGTATAAAGAGGAATTAACTAAAGAGGGAGGGAAGTACAAAGTTCCTTGTTTACGCATTGAAAATGATACTGGCGATATAAAGTGGTTATATGAATCTAATAGTATTATTTCGTATTTGAAGACAGATTTGAAATTGTGTCCGAACTAAAGATGAGTGGATTGCCTCCACCGGCTTATTACATTGTTATACTACTTTCGGCCGGTTGAGATCGCCACCCAAAGCGGACATTCTGCAATTACTATCATATGATTGTATGCTCCCTTCAGAAAAAAGAAGATAGTTGATGGCTAATCAAGGTTATGCAAAGTATGTAACATTACTTTTTTGTTCGTTGTTACTAATATCTGGTAGCTACGCGGTAACTAATCCGGACGAAGAATTGCTCCCCCCCGCACAGGAAGATCCACCTGATCCCAATAAAGCAATTCTGGTGACCGATGATACTTTTGTATGTTTGAAAAAGATGCACCCTGTGCGTGGTTTCTTTGTTGGCAACCTCTTGGATAGACTAGATGATACGGTTGCCGCAGCGATGCAGCCGGAAGGGGCGCCTTATCCGCCGGGTTCCATCGTGCAGTTGATCCCTGCTGAAGCAATGATTAAACATCACAAGGGATGGAGCGCAAAGACTAACGATTGGGAATTCTTTGAACTGGACATTTCCGAAGAAGGGTCGAAAATAAAGGTTCGTGGCACGACCCGTGTAAAAAATAAATTTGGCGGCAACTGTTTCGAGTGTCATCAGAAAGCAAAACCACAATGGGACTTTATTTGTGAGAAAGGCCATGGTTGCGATCCACTGCCGATCCCTGGTTTCTTTATTCGTAGTATCCAGCGGAATGATCCACGTTGCAATGATGAATTCGTGAAGCCTCCAGAACCCGAAATAGATCGTAAATTATAATACTTATTTACGTTTATTCACTTACACGTTAAATACCCGCTTTCAGTATGGAGCAGATGTTCGAAGGGTGTTACTTAATTATAGAAACTAACACCAACATCTCACGCTAAGACCGTCCCTGTCACTCACCAGGCAGGCCATGTATTCATCATTGATTGGCAGGTTGATTGCAGACCATCTTTTTTCTGTCGGTTTGTGCAGGTTTATCTCTGGAGACTGGTTCTCAAGATCGACAGTTACATCAAACTTGTCCAGACCATAGCTGACACCATCACCTACAGCTTTGATAAATGCTTCCTTACGTGTCCAGCATGCGCAAAATGCTCTTGCCATGTTTGCATCCGGCATAGTTTGAAATTCAGTTTGTTCTGCCTTTGAAAAAAAACGTGTCATCAATGCTTGATGATTTGATTCACAATTAATCTTTTCGATGTCGATTCCAATATTTTGTTCTTGAGCAATTGCGATCAGGGCTAGATCATTTGAATGAGAAACATTAAATGTAATATCAGTACACTGATGGTTGTTAGCCAGGACAGGTTTACCATGTTCAAGGTACTCAAACACAAAGTCTTTCGGATCAATATTGGTAAGCAAACCGAGCCGTTGTCGCAATGCACCCCTGGTAATTATATATTGTTGTTTTTTATCCTCGACCCTGAGTTTGTCTGCACGTTGACGCTCATCTTCAGAAAGGACGGAATAATAATTATTGATATCACCTGATAATTGTTTTAGATCACATAGCCAAATATCAATATGATCTTTAGACACGCTTAGTGTGTCTGGCGTTTTTTGCCAGGTATTTTTTAAATTGCCAGGCATGTCTATTTGTTCAATGAGGCCTTCAATCTTTCCATGCCTTCATCAATAGTGACTTTCGCCTGGTAGCCAAGGTCGTTTTTTGCTGCAGTCAGATCATACCAATGTGCACAGGAAAGTTGTTTGGCTATAAAACGCGTCATGATCGGCTCTTCTTTCAGTTTAAATATCCTGTAAACAAATTCCATTATCATGCCAATTGTGTAGGCGAGTTGAGTTGGAATGGTTTTAGTCACGGGTGGAAGATTGGCTACAGCCAATATCCTGTTGATTAATTCCTTCATAGGCATTGGTTCATCATTACTAATAAAATAAGCTTTGCCAGCGCAGTTGGTATTAGTTCCCAGTGCCTCTGCTGCAAGAAGATGAGCCAATGCTGCGTTATCAATATAGGTAGAATCCACCAGGTTGTTTTGTTTGCCTACCAGCCGCAAGCGACCTGCCTTTGCTCGTTCAATGATTCTAGGGGCCAGATGTGGATCTCCCAATCCCCAGATCAAATGAGGTCTTAGTGCAACAGTTGCCAGGGTTTCATTATTTGCTGCAAGCACCATTTGTTCTGCAAGTGCCTTGGTCTTTTGATAGGCCGTGAGAAAATGTTCGGCATAGGGTGTGGATTCATTAATATTCTCTTCATCCTCCCCGGCAAAAACAATACTGGGAGAGCTGGTATAAATTAATTTTTGAATATTGTGAGCCTTGCAGGCATCAATAATATTTTTTGTGCCGGTTACATTACATTGGTAATAATCATCGTAATCACCCCAGACACCAGCCTTGGCGGCGACGTGGAAAATCACATCACAGCCTTCAGCAGCATTGATGACAGTGTTTCGGTCACTGATATCACCACGTATAATTTCAACGCCCAGTTTTTTTAAATCAGGGCTGTCGCTCCTTTGTAAGCTGCGAACAGTGATCCCCTTGTTGAGTAACATGCGAATAATGTTCGATCCCAGAAAACCTCCACCCCCTGTGACCAGTGCTTTTTTCATAAGAATTTTCTGCCAGTAATTTCTTTCTGGGCCCAGACCGCAAGTTTTTCACGGCCTATTTTTGCATTATGGCGGATGTCTACGGGAAAGGCAGGATGAAACAGGACATGTTGAATGCTTTTTGTTTGCTTAAATTGAGCAGCAATTTTTAACAACTCTGTTGTGATTATTTCTTGATTCTCATTTTTAAACTCCTGTTCCAGTTCAACACAGATCACAGGTATGGTTTGCCCATTATTATCTACACCAACCAGGGCAGTACGAAATACTTTTGCATGCGTATTAAAAATACCTTCGCAGGGAATTGTGAACAAGGTTTCTTTGTCTGTAATTACACGATGAGTTAGTCGTCCACAAAACCATAAGCGACCTTGTTCATCCAGATAACCCGTATCACCCATACGATGATAAAAACCACCATCTGTATCAATGATCTTCGCCATCTCTGTTGCGCATTGCCGTGCATAATAGGCCTTTGTTACCTGAGGACCCTTGACGGCGATTTCACCAATGACGTTACGGTCAAGAATCAGGACATCCTGCCAAGCTGAGATCACATCATCAGTAATACTAATTATTTTCAGATCAATATTTTCAACTGGTAAACCAACACAAACGCCCTTGCCTTTTTCAGTCTGCTGACAAGTTGAGCCAAGCACTTCATCACTACCAATAGAACTCACAGGCAGTGATTCAGTTGCACCATAAGGTGTGAACACCTGTGTATTATCATTCAACATATCGGCAATACGTTGCATGACTTTGGCAGGTACCGGGGCACCGGCAGAAAGCACACGGTTCATATTGGCTAATTTCATATTTTGTTGTTCACCATAACGGCCGACACGATTTAACAAGGCAGGGGAACCGAACATAGTGGTGACATTATATTTATCTATGGCTGAAAATATCTTTTCTGGATCTACATTGCCGGGCCGAGTGAAATCCATATCAGGCACAATCGAGGCCATACCCATGGCCGGACCAAACAGGGCAAACAGGGGAAAGGTAGATAAATCTGTCTCGCCTGGTTGTATATTATAAAGATTTTTTAAAGTAGCTACCTGTGCATTGAAATTGGCATGCGAATAGATAACGCCTTTGGGCGTGCCCGTACTGCCGCTGGTAAAAAGGATAGCTGCTGTGTCGTCTGCATCAGTATCAATGGACGCAGGACCGGTGTAATCAGCAGCTGATTGTTTCAGTTGTTCAAGGCTCTTGATGTTCCGGCCATAAAACGCCTTTGGTATGAAGCCGGGATCAACAATGATGTTTGT
>QNEM01000194.1 GCA_003645215.1 Gammaproteobacteria bacterium | reverse complement strand
TAATGGATGACTGGTTAAAGGTTGTAGTTCCTGTCCTGTTAACAGGGATAGGGGCGATGATATTTAATCTATATAGTGATGTCAGTGAGTTACATGCTACATTACTTGGTAACAAAGAATACATATACCGTATACAGCAAAATGAGATTAAGATAGATAAATTGGAGAAGAGGTGTAAATAAATGAAAACAGTTTTAATAGTAGCAACACTTTTGGTTCTATCAGGCTGTGCCACCCTTGAAGGTTCGAGTGGTAATAATGTCTATGTTGTGATTTTTGGAGGTGATGGCATTGGCCTCGAGAAGATAGACCCTATTGAAGCGGAGCCAAAATAATGTTTGGTGACTTGATATTTTCTACAATACCCTTCAGCACCGTGGACGACACGCCGCTGGAAAACGACAACAACTACTGGAACAAACTATGCCCGGCCAAGACTGACTGGGATACTATTGATAAAGATGTTAAATCATCTAACGAATGTGATAAGGGATAAATCATGGCTTTAGAAAGCGCACTATTAATCAGCCAACTGGTTGAAACGAACCCAACAGACCAAGATGACCTTGAGTTTGGTGATGACCATATCCGTATGACCAAGTCTGTGTTGAAGTATACTTTCCCGGGAGCTAATGGCCAAGGGTTCAATCAGCAGATACTGGCAACTGAGGCCGATATTAACGGCCTGCAGAACCTGAGAGATAATGTTCAGGTTCAACTAGATGCACTGGAAGCTCGTATTATCGCCTTGGAGGCATAATGATAGTCCCAATTAAAGGTATAGGCACTGCAGGGATAGTCTCTGATATTCGTCCCGTGGAGCTCCCTGAGAACGTCATATCTGATGGTAACAATATCAGGATATTCTCTAGTGGGGTTTACTCTGCTTATGGGTATGAGAAGCTGACTGAGAACCCCGTACAGTTTAACCCTGCATACCTGATCCACAATCACTCCAGCGACGATGTTGGTGAGCCTGCATGGGTGCTGGGTGGTGATGACTCAATCTGGTCATTCGACTCAGTATGGACGGATATCACTCCTGATGGCAGCACGGATGTGTTTAATCCCTATGGCTGGTCTGGCTGTAATCTGGGTAAAATCTGTATCATTAATAATGTTCAGCCTCTGTACTATGACGCCATCCTGAAAGGGGACATGATACCTCTGCCTTTCTCCCCCGATGTGACTTGGCCTGAAGCCAATAAGAGTTTCAAGGTGATCAGGAACTACAACAATTTCCTATTCGCACTGAACCTGACCGAAGATGGTGAGCACTATCCCGATGGCTATCGGTGGAGCCATCCTGCAGATAGTAACGGTATTCCTTTTACATGGGATGAGTCAGATATTTCTAGTATCGCCAGTAGGGAGTCTTTAGGAGGTGATGATGGTGCGATTGTTGATGGTCTTACTCTCAGAAACTCTTTTGTTATTTACTCGGAACGAGGCATTGATGTACTGGACTATACTGGTGATGACTATCTCTTTGCGAGGCGCTCACTAGCCACTTCAGCAGGTATTTTGGCAACCAATTGCGTGGTAGAAAGCAAAGGTCTTCACTACTATATTTCCGATGGTGACGTCTTGGTTAACGACGGCACCAGCGTGACTTCTATCATGCAGGACAAGGTACGGGCACAGTTTGTATCGGATATTAGTACTGACTTCTACAAGAACTCATATGCTGTGAAAAACGACCTGCATAAAGAGCTCTGGTTTTGTATTCCCACCAGCGGCAGCGAGTACCCTAATGTAGCCTATGTCTACAACTATCATACCAAGGCTTGGGGTCGTAGAGAAATACCAGATAACACGCCATACGCGGCTCAGGGCGGTATATCTTTGCCCAAGGTTACATGGGGGTCTGCCGTAGGTTCTTGGGGTGAACAAGTCAGGACATGGGCTTCACGCAAGTTATCTCCTGAAAACGAGACTGTTGTCGGGTGTGGTATCATCGACTCATCCATGAATGTATTAGACACGACTACCGCTAATGATGATGTTAGAACCTCCTATATTGAGCGGATATCATTGCCTTTGGCCGGCGCTGTAAAGAACGTATCCATTAATGCGATATACCCTCATATGTCAGGCTCAGCCACCGTTCAGATACGGGTGGGTGGTCAGGACTTTGTAGGCGGTCCTATCTCATGGGATGACCCGGTGGACTTCACCCCTAACATTGATAGGAAAGTCGATGTGAGAGCGACAGGCGCACTGCTGTGTTACAGAATAAGCTATACTGGTCGTGAGACATGGCGGATTACCGGCATGGAGCTTGATATCGTGGAGAGAGGCGACAGATAATGGCTATAGCCAGAGAGATAATGCCCACGGATGACCTTGAAGTTAAGGCGTTTATGGAGCGTATGAATGTCGGTATTGATAATGAGATCACCAACCAGAATAAGAATCTGTCGGCGATAAATGGTGACTTAGAGAGCCTGGTTCCTGACGTCGCTGACCTGCAGATTGATGTCGCGGTGCTAAAGACTAAAGTGGCTTTGCTTGAGTCTGATGTGGATAATATCAACGGCATGATCGATGCCATGTTTCCAGTTATTCAGGCGCATGATGAGCAGATAGGGATTAACGTCGCGAGGTTGGATGAGCATCAACAGGGTATCCTAGAGAACACAAACGGTGTTAAGTGGAATAAGGAGGACATAGCAGCCATAAACGAGGCAGGAGTCGAGCTAGAGGCTCGGGTTACTCAGAATGAAGCTAATATTCAATACCTATATGATGAGGGTGTAGCGGTAACAGAGCAAGTAAACCTGAACACTCAAGCCATAGCAGACTTGAATGCTAAAGTTGATGGGTTCCACCCACCACCACCATGATAAATATTATACGAGTACCACCCAATATGGTGGAGATAATTTGGGACAAAGCCAGGCCTCTGCTGCAGAAATGCGAAGATGCCATGGCTGAGAAGGACAGGGTTGACCCGGATACCTATAGAAAGCAGCTGATGGCTGGTGTCGACCATCAGATGATGTTGGTTTCTGAAGGCGCTGACTGTATTGCAGTAGCCATTTTAAGGCTGACATATGAAGACAATGGTGACCGAATAATAGAGATTGTATCTCTGGCAGGTGACCGTCTGGGAGAGTGGGCTGAACCATTCCACCATGTAACGCGAGAGATCGCCCTTGCAGAGAATTGTACAAAAATAGTAACATACACTATACGGAAAGGGTGGAGCAAGGTGCTCAGTACCTTTGGATATAAAGAAGGGCTCACACCCCATACACTAGACTTAGGAGAATACTAATGGTTTCAGGCGGTAGTGAGTCAGCTGACTCAGAACAAATGAGCGAAGGCTCTGGCTTTAATACTGGCGGCAATGTTAGCGGCGGGATTAATCTCGGGCAGAATACCTCTGAAGGTATTAACATTGGATCAGGGGGCTCGTCTTCATCGAATGAGTCATCCTCATCCTCTAATCAAGGGATCTGGGGACCCCAACAAGGATATCTTACCGACAAATACTCTAACGCTCAGGACATGTTCAACCAGCAACAGCCAAGACTGGATGCTGAGACGGACTATGCCAGTAACTTTGCCCGACAGGCTCAGAACACTGCCATGCAAGGTTGGAAGAACCAGATGAGTGGTGGGGCAATTAACAGCTATACCGACGATATGAAGAACTCTATCGCAAGGGATGCCCAGAACTCACAGAATCAGATGCTCGGAACCATGGATGCCCGTGCGGCAGCCAGCGGCATGTCCGGCGGTGCAAGACATGGTCAATCTATCGGTCGAGGTATGACCGGCATTAATGACGCCATGATGAGAGAACAAGCCAATATTGGTTTCCAAGCTGAAGAAGCTCAGCGCGGAAGACAGATGCAGGCCTTAGGCATGTCACCACAGATGGCGCAAATGGCTAATGCAGGTTTCGACCCTCTTAATAATCAGTGGTCTGGCCTGAAGAATTATTCTGATATGATTGGTGATCCAACGGTATTGTCCAACAGTCAGTCGAACAATAAAGCCACGTCCGATTCATGGAATAACAGCTTCGGTGCTAACCAGTCTCAGGGACAGAACCTCGGGTTTAACTTTGGTTTGGGTCAGACTTATGGTGAGAATGCTAACACGTCTGAAGGCGATTCAAGCTCTAGCGGCTGGAATGCTGGGTTCATGTCTTAAATAACAGGGGATACACAAATGACTTCAATGGCAACATCGGCGGCAATGAATTACGGCAAGGATAAGACGCAAGAGAAATACATGGACAAGGCGCAGGCTGTAGATAATAAGATGGGCGCCGTAAGCTCCATGATGAATGGTGACGGGATGACCTACGGTCCTCAGAAAGCACCACCTCAGCAGAATCAATTAAGTGCAGCTCCTGAAGATACGCTTAATAATTATCAGGAACGTGGCCAAGAGTTCTATGGAAACTCAGCACCCCAGAGCCTG
>QNEM01000193.1 GCA_003645215.1 Gammaproteobacteria bacterium | reverse complement strand
ATTACTCTGGCAATGCGCCTTGAAAATCTTTCATCACCATACTTGTAAAGTACGTTTGCAATTTCTTCCGCAGTAGCCTGATTCAGCCACTCGGCTGCGGTCATGCCATGACTGTTGTCCATGCGCATATCCAGTTCGCCATCTCGCAAAAAGCTGAATCCTCGTGAAGCATCATCAAGTTGTGGTGAGGAGACACCCAAATCCAGGAACACACCGTTAACCTTCTTTGTAAGCTTCAATGTTTTCACAGTCTCTTCCAGCCTGGTGTAGGAACCGTGCATAAGCGTAAAACGCGGATCATCAAGTAATTGTTCATCAACGGCTGCAATGGCATCAGGATCTTTATCGAATGCAAGTAATCGACCGTGCTCCCCAAGTTGATCAAGAATGGCGCGACTATGACCCCCTCGACCAAATGTACAATCAATGTACACGCCGTCAGAACGTATCTTGAGGCCCTGTAATATTTCATTCAGTAATACCGGTGTATGTTTAAACTCCGTATTGTCTGACCCTTGTACAATTGTGTCGGTCATTTCCTGCGTTACTCATCAGGCACAATTCATAATGACAGGGATCTAAGTGCATCAGAGGGTTCACCTGAATCATCCCCAATCTGCTCCAGCCACTGATCACGCTGTTCTTTCCAGGCAGCTTTGTCCCATATCTCGAATTTA
Organism: Gammaproteobacteria bacterium; assembly: GCA_003645215.1. Taxonomy (GTDB): domain Bacteria; phylum Pseudomonadota; class Gammaproteobacteria; order Eutrophobiales; family Eutrophobiaceae; genus SMWN01. Next base: position 3,763 of record QNEM01000193.1, on the reverse strand, counting down.
TTTCCCTGACCGAGAATGACAGCCTGTTTCTTGAGTTGAGCGTAGTCGCGCAGTTCCTGTGGGATCAAAATTCTACCCTGGGCATCCAACTGGCAATCGGTGGCATAACCACGCATCATCTGTTTGGTTCTACGACCCTGTTTGTCAAAATCTGATAATTCGGCGAGTTTGGTTTCGATGAATTCCCACTCAATCAGGGGGTATAACCAAAGCGATCTATCCATTGGATTCAGGGTTAACACCAGGCAACCACCAGTTTCTGAGGACAGGCGTTCGCGATGTCGACTAGGCACTGCCAGTCGACCCTTGCTATCAACACTGAGTGTGCTAAAACCTCTAAACAAGGAAATTCCCCTAAATGTTTGTTTTACCCACAATTACCCACAATTACCCACTTCGCGAACTATAGGTAGTTGCATGGCCTGATGCAAGCAAACTTTGCTTATTTATTTCGGAAATGTGTCTTATTTAACAGTTACTTAGCGTAGAAAAGCTAAAATTCATCATAGATGTTTATACTAAATGTGTCTAAACTTTTTCTATATCATTAACTTGTAATTCATAGTTAATAATTTACTCGAAGTATTGCCATTTTTGGCGTATTTATGGCTTATTTTGTGGGTATTTGTAGAAAAAATTGAGGGAGTCGGCCTATAAGCCGGGTTCTGTTCTACCAGCAAGCTGATAAAGGCAATCATTCATCTAGGACGTACGTCACCGTACACCTCAAGCAACCTACCCAGGGACAACGCGGACCACGTCTTATTGCGAACAATGCGCCCCTCTATTTGGTCTTGCTCCGAGTGGGGTTTACCCTGCCACTGATATTACTATCAGCGCGGTGCGCTCTTACCACACCATTTCACCCTTACCGACATAAGCCGGCGGTATATTTTCTGTGGCACTTTCCATAGGCTCACGCCTCCCAGATGTTATCTGGCACTCTGTCCTGCGGAGCCCGGACTTTCCTCTGCCTGCCTAAAGACAGGTAGCGATTACCCGGCCGACTCCCGAGCGCTAGTTTCAGATAGATGCCTGGAAGTTGCAAGAGAACATTTGGGCTAGAGAAGATAATGTCTGACGCTACTAATACAAAGCGCCACACACGAACGATCTGTCAGCTTGCAGTCCACTCGTTATCTAACTGCAGGTGTTATAGATTGATGATCGTAAATCAATATATATATATATATTGGATTAGTTGGCAATGAAGAGGTTGGGACAATGACGTTATCAAGATTTACCAAGCCACCATCTATGTGACAACCACTTGTCGTGACCCGGTCTAGTCTTTTGCAGTGCGCCCCAACTGGTAAAACTCATCATTTGGCCGCATGTTTGTTAAATTTGCCATCCGATTGGATAAGGAAAAGAACGCTGATATAGCACCAATGTCCCAAATATCCTCAACGGAAAAACCTTGCTGACGCATTTCCTCAATGTCAGAGTCACTTACCTCATATGCATGCAATGAGACTTTGACGGCGAAGTCGAGCATCACTTTCTGCCTTGGAGTGATATCTGCCTTTCGGTAGTTTGTTGCGAGTTGGTCTGGAAGAAGTGAGTTCTTTTCCCGAATACGTAAAATTGCTCCGTGTGATACAACACAGTAGACACATTGATTGAGACCTGAAGTAGTGACGACGATCATTTCACGCTCACCTTTCGTAAGACCACTCTGTTTTTCCATCAATGCATCGTGATACGCAAAAAAAGCCCGGAATTCATCTGGACGATGAGCAAGCACCAGGAATACGTTCGGTACAAATCCGGATTTTTTTTGTATGGCCAATATCCTGGACCGAATATCTTCAGGCAAATTGTTGAGTTCAGGAACTGGAAAGCGACTGATTGGATTATCTGACATTTGAGCGCCTATTTTTGTGGTCGTCTGATTGTAGCAACTTGCTATGTGTCAACTTTTTTCCGGAGGGATCGAGTAGGTTCCAACGACATGTGCTACTGGTTTGGAGTCACCCTCGGAGTACAGCGATACCTCACCAACAATCAGGGTTTTTCCGGTTTTGATCAAATGACATTCCCCGATGATGTCATTTTCGGGTGACGGTTTCCTGAGAAAATTGATGCTAAGGTTGGTTGTTACTGCAAGAGGAAACAGACCAATTTCACCTAAAATTGCCACATAAAGGGCGACATCAGCCACAGCCATTAGAACCGGCCCCGATACCGTGCCACCAGGGCGAAGCTCCTCAAACCCGATTGCATGCCTGACAGTTGCGGATTGTTCCCCAATCGCCTCGACTATGCATTTTGTTTGTGGAAATTCAGAGTTCAGGAACTCTCCCATTTGTTCTTTGGATATCATCAATACTCCACGTAAAAACTAATGTTTGAATTGAACAGCACGCGACGTTATTTGCGCGTCCCGGCCAGCACCTTTTACTGGCGAACTTAAACGGTTTATTATACCCATGCTTTCAGACCTTTACTGATGTACTCTTCGTCAAACTCTACATCTTCAAATGTTTTTCTAATTTCAAGATATTTAATAAATATTTCTTTTTGTTCCTTTATAAAGATATTAGCCCTTGGCTCTCAGGAGTCATTATCTTTACCTGGGGCCAGATGATAAAGCTCATTATCACATGCATTTGAGTCCTGGTGGAGAAGACCGAACTCAATGTACCTTGGAAAAGTAATGGTAGTGCATCACCATGATAATTGAGTAATTAGTCAGGAAGTTCCCGTTGTGTATATTCGTATTGTTGATCCCGAATATCATCACACTCAGGACAACGATGAGGTGTCATATGTGATTTTTCTGGCTTTGGCACATTTGCGAAAGCTTTATACATACTCATTAATAAAAATGGCAGTTGTTTTGCAGTGTTTCTCGCAAAAGAAGTGGCGCTTTTGATAATCTGGCCAGCAGCTTGTCAGGCATTTGCACTGGTTTCGTTAAAGCTTCCGCTTATTGCCGAAAAGTAGCATGGCACTCCACACAATACCCCATGGTGGTATGTAATGCGCGAAGGGACATATTCATGTCTTTTGTTTTTAATGTTTCACCAAGAGCATCTGCACTTTTGTGAAATTGTAATCCCAGGTTCTTAAAATTTTCATTATCAAACATATTGCACATTTTTTTCATGTCTTCAGTCAGACCAAGCCTGGAATGAGCTATTTCAGATGCTGCGTTGAAGTCTCCATCTCCCATTAAACCGATAATAGTTTGCATTGCTTCTACGTGTGACCTCATATTAGCCAATTGGTGTTTCTTCATTTGTGGCGAAAGGCCAAGTGAGATTCTCTCATCATTTATATGATTCATCATATTGTGTCGTTCTATTTGCTTACTGGCGTCATCATCGTCGCCCGCAAATGAAGTGAGGACCATTCCCATAGAAAATAATATCCCAAATAAAATCGTAATATGTTTGATTGCCATTATTTCTCCAAATCTGATTTTGTTGCCTTACGTTTTGCTAAGCTGTAGGTTGAGTAATTTGATATGTGCAAAGGCAGCTCAGATGCTACCGGCGGGCCTGGAATGTCATTTTTCCATTATGCCACACAACGACCAGGCTCAGGGGCGTGGACTAACCGCCAGGGAAAGACAGCCATGGCTTGACCTCCTTGATTAACAGTAAAATACTGTCCATCAAAGTGGTGCTAGATCACGCAGCTTTTCGGCGTCGAATTGAGTGACTAGTTATGCTCTTCGACCTGCATGAGAATTTGAGTTTTGCCAAGGGCGGATGTGTTGTAGCTCTTCTGATAATTCATCTTCGGCAACTTCAGT
>QNEM01000192.1 GCA_003645215.1 Gammaproteobacteria bacterium | reverse complement strand
GCCAGTTGCTTCAAACCACCCGTTAAACGTCCCACAACCTTATTCTTATGGGCACGTAATTTGTCCGTATCAATTTCAGGCTCTTGAAAGGTCACTCCCAGGTCAGAAAATTCACGTGCTTCACTGACCACTTCTGCCACGTGTAATAGAGCCTTGGAAGGAATACAACCCACATTCAGGCAAACACCGCCAAGAAAATTGTCTTTCTCAATCAGTACTACCTGCTTACCCAAATCTGCTGCTCGAAAAGCAGCGGTATAACCGCCGGGACCTGATCCCAACACAACTACCTGCGCCTGAATATCAGCAGCAGCATCAAAAACAGTCGATGCAGATGCTTCTGAAACTGTTGATTCAACGCTTTCTTGTGCTGTAGATTCAGGTGTTTCAGCAGGTTTTTCTGAGACTTGAGTTGAGACTTTAGATGAGCTGGAAGTCTCCAGCTCCAGGATGATATTGCCTTGTGAAATATGGTCACCCATATTTACTTTAAGTGATTTCACAATACCCGCATCAGAAGATGGGATCTCCATACTGGCCTTATCTGATTCCACGGTGATTAATGCGTCTTCGACATTAATTTCATCACCTGCTGCAACCAGTATTTCAATAATTTCAACACTGTCAAAGTCGCCTATATCCGGGACTTTTACTTCAATGGTATGAGTCATTTATAAATTCCCGCTGCTTACATCAATAAATATCGAACATCTGACAATATCTTACTCAAATAGTTTGAGAATGCCGCACCCTGGGCACCGTCAATGACACGATGATCATATGAAAGAGATAAAGGGCACATCAGACAAGGTTCAAAATCAGAGCCATTCCAGACAGGCTGCATTTTAGAACGTGAGACACCGAGAATAGCCACTTCCGGTGCATTTACAATGGGTGTAAAACTGGTTCCACCAATACCACCCAGGCTGGAAATAGTAAAACAACCACCCTGCATTTCAGAAGGTTTAAGCTTTTTATCACGGGCCTTGATAGACACTTCACGCAGTTCAGTCGCCAGATCACTGAGACTTTTTTTATCAACATCACGAATAACGGGTACGACTAAGCCATCAGCTGTCGCTACAGCAATACCGATATGGTAATATTTTTTTTGAATCAAAGATTCACCGGAGACATCAAGAGAAGAATTAAAGCGCGGAAATTCTTTTAAAGCAACAACAACTGCCTTCATAATAAATGACAATAGGGTGACTTTAATACCTTTATCCGCATACTCAACATTAGTCTTCTTGCGAAAGATTTCCAGTTCAGTGATATCAGCTTCATCAAACTGGGTAACATGCGGTATGTTCACCCAGTTACGATGCATAAATTTACCTGTGAGGACATTGATCTTAGAGAGTTTTTTCGTCTCTATTTCACCCCACTTGCTGAAATCAATTTCCGGCATAGGTTCAACACCTAAACTGGCACCACCTGATGGTTCTTTTAATGCCTGTTTGACAAAATCTTTAATATTTCCTTTAAGCACCCGGTCACTGTTTCCTGTGCCTTTCACCCGGGTCAGGTCAACACCGAGTTCACGGGCAAATTTTCGTACTGCGGGAGAAGCATGGGCTTTTTTGAAATTATCATGATCAATATGAGCCGTTGGCGATGGTTTCCTGACAGGTGCTGCCGGAGGCACCTTGACCGCTTCAGTTTTCTCCGTGCTAACAGCCTGTTGAGGTGCTTGTTCCTGTTTCTTGACAGGTTCAGCTTCACTCTCTGATGCCGCATCTAATAATATAACCAGCGAGCCTTCTGCAACCCTGTCACCAATATTAACCTTAACCTTTGCCACCACACCTGCATGACTGCTGGGTATTTCCATTGTCGCTTTATCGGACTCCACAGTAAGCAGAGAGTCTTCTACGCTGATGGTATCACCTTCAGAAACCAGCACTTCAATCACTTCAACATCATCAAAGTCACCAATATCCGGTACAAATACTTCTATCATTTTACTCATGATCTATTCCTTTACATTCCTTGGGCCCTTAAGCAGTTGCTGGATTTGGTTTTTCAGGATCAATACCATATTTAACAATGGCATCCTGCACTTTACCTGCAGGAAACTGTCCCTCATCAGCCAGGGATTTCAAAGCCGCAACGACGATATAAGCGGCATTGACTTCAAAGAACTTACGTAATTGAGCTCGCGTATCAGAACGGCCAAAACCATCGGTACCCAATACTTCATATTTAGCAGGCACCCACTTTCTGATTTGATCAGAATAGCCTTTGATATAATCTGTGGCAGACAGCACCGGGCCACGACGATCTTTCAGACATTTTTCAATATAGGAAACCTTTGCCTCTTCCAGAGGATGCAGCATGTTCCAGCGGTCCACATCCTGTGCTTCACGGCGCAATTCGTTATAACTGGTGACGCTCCAGACATCGGCATCAACTGACCAGTCTTCATCCAGAAGACGAGCCGCCGCAATGACTTCACGTAAAATCGCGCCTGAGCCCATCAATTGAACTTTCTTGCGGCGTTTACCGCCACCTTGCAGAAGATACATACCTTTAAGGATGCCTTTTTCAACACCTTTGGGCAGCGCCGGCTGCTGATAATTTTCATTCATAACAGTAATGTAATAGAACACATTTTCCTGTTCTTTATACATACGACGCATACCGTCCTGAATAATAACGGCTAATTCATAAGAAAAAGTGGGATCATAAGTAACACAATTGGGAATAGTCGCAGCCATCAGTGGAGAATGTCCATCCTGGTGCTGTAAACCTTCACCTGCCAGTGTCGTTCTTCCTGCTGTACCACCAAGAAGGAAACCTCTGGCCTGCATATCACCAGCCATCCAGGCCAGATCGCCTACACGCTGAAAACCAAACATGGAATAGTAAATATAAAATGGCACCATATTAACATTGTGATTACTATAGGCTGTTGCTGCGGCGATCCATGAAGACATGGCACCTGCTTCGTTAATACCTTCCTGAAGAATGTGACCTGACTTATCTTCTTTATAGAACATCACCTGATCTTTATCCTGAGGGGTATAGAGCTGTCCCACAGAAGAATAAATACCTAATTGACGGAACATGCCTTCCATACCAAACGTACGGGCTTCATCGGGAACAATCGGTACGATATTTTCTCCAATGTTTTTATCACGGCTTAGCAAGGTCAACATACGCACAAAGGACATAGTGGTTGACATTTCCCTGTCACCCGAGCCTTTCAGTATGGGATCAAATATTGACAAATCAGGGATTTTTAAAGGGGGGGCTGTCTGCTTGCGCACCGGCATTACACCGCCCAGCGCTGCGCGTCTGGACATAATGTATTTGTACTCTTCACTATCCTTACCCGGATGATAATAGTCTGCTTTAGCTGCCTGTTCATCACTGATAGGAATACTGAAACGATTTTTATAGGCAATCATTTCCTTTGCATCCAGTTTTTTCTGGGAGTGGGTACGCATCTGACCTTCACCGGCCGATCCCATACCATAGCCCTTCACGGTATGGGCAAGAATAACCACTGGTTGACCAATAGTATCAGCCGCTTCTTTATAGGCTGTATAAACCTTGTGAGGGTCATGTCCGCCACGGTTAAGACGCCAGATATCAGCATCTGACATATTGGCAACCATGGCTTTTAATTCAGGATATTTGCCAAAGAAATGCTCTGGGACGTATGCACCATCTTTAGATTTGTAATTCTGGAAATCACCATCAACACATTCCATCATGCGACGTTTTAGAAGACCATCTTTATCTTTGGCCAGCAAGGGGTCCCAGTAACTGCCCCACATGACTTTGATAACCTTCCAGCCCACACCACGGAAAACAGCTTCCAGTTCCTGCACAATTTTACCATTACCGCGCACCGGGCCATCAAGGCGCTGTAAATTACAGTTAATCACCCAGATTAAATTATCCAGTTTTTCACGTGATGCCAAAGAAATTGCACCCAGAGTTTCCGGCTCATCGGTCTCACCATCACCAATAAATGTCCAGATTTTTCGCCCACGGGTATTTGATAGGCCGCGATCCTGCATATAATGCATAAAACGCGCCTGATAAATAGATTGAATAGGACCTAATCCCATAGAAACGGTTGGAAACTGCCAGAAGTCCGGCATTAACCAGGGATGAGGATAGGAAGATAAACCACCGCCATCCACTTCCTGACGAAACTTATCCAACTGTTCTTCGTCCAGGCGTCCTTCTAAAAAGGAACGTGCATACATCCCTGGTGCGGAATGCCCCTGAAACAAAACCATATCCCCACCGTGTTCATGTGTTGGTGCACGAAAGAAATGGTTAAAGCCAACATCATATAAAGTGGCTGCTGAGGCAAAGCTGGCAATATGTCCACCCAACTCTGAGGATTTACGATTGGCTTTAACAACCATGGCTGCCGCATTCCAGCGGATCAATGAACGAATTCTTGCTTCTATGGCCACATCACCCGGGATAGATTTCT
>QNEM01000191.1 GCA_003645215.1 Gammaproteobacteria bacterium | reverse complement strand
TGGAATGTTTTCCGGTGTTGGGTCACCATAGATTTCACTGGTTGAATAAAACAGAAAGCCTTCGACAGGCGAGCTTTTTTCTTTTTGTACTAAACAGTAGTCCAGCAAGTTACGCAGGCCATTAATATTGGCATCCATCGTTTCAAGCGGATGAAGCCGATAGAACAAAGGCGACGCAATGGTAGCAGCATGGATAATAAACTGAAAATCCTTGATGTCATCAGGCAATGGAAATCGCATATCATGCTTCTGAATTTCCATAGAGCTATCATCTTCTAGCGCCGTTAACCAGTCGGGCACGCCACGGCTGAAATTTTCATAAATTGTTAACTTGATTTTGTCACTATCAGAAAGTTGCCTGTTCTGGTGCAATATCGATTGCACGAGATAATAACCTAGAAATCCTGCGCCGCCGGTTATCAGGATATTTTTACCTTGCATTTTCTGGAACTCTTCTTTTAAATTTTCGCAAATATATTCCAGATCTGCTTTTATTACGTCAGTTGCATTTTGCATATAATTCTCTTTTTATTACGGTACTTTTGAGGTAATCACATCTGTGATCTGGATGTCTGTGGTTTGGTTAAGACATCTCGACGTTTGTGTGCTTACGCGTCATTCGTTGGATACCCATTCTTACTTTACTGTTGCCTGTCTCCCAGATAATACACGATGAGGCGACTATTGCTGAGAATACATGGGTACTGTGTTTGTAAATAATCGGTCAGCTTGCTGTAGTGTTCCAGCCACCAGAAGGCAGGCCAGCCGATTATAACGTAGTCTGCGCCTGTCTCCTGCAATCGTTTCAGCTCCTTAACGGCTGTTTCGTCATCTTGTGGAGGACCATAATACATCCCATCTCGTTCGGTATAAGGTATCACCTGGTAATCTGCAAAGAGTTCTAAACCCCACTGGTCTGCATCGATCAGTATAAGTTTGTTATTGACCGGAATAAGTTCTGAAACTTCCCTTACCACCATGTCCAGCCTTTCTGACCAGGTCCAGTAACTGTCTGGCATCAGTGAATTCACGAACTCACTGTACCTGGCGTTCCAGAACAATAGACGTTCCTCCAGCCATTTCCGGTAGCTGAAATCTTCGGCACGTTTCGACAGCAGTAGCATACCGATTGCATCAATACGTTCAGCGATCGCCGGTATCATGGTTCGTTCCTGTGAGTTACTGGCGTATTGTTCCCGCAATTGTTCCTCATGGCAGCGCAACTGGATCAATTCACGATTTATATATCCGATGTCGAATCGACTGGCGATCCTGTAGAGGATATTTCTGTCGATGTGGTATCTGTTATGGGGGCTATCGAATTTTCCACTTACCTCAAGTGCAGAGGCACGGAACATAACACTTGAAGGTGGTACGGCATTTGGCTGACCGCGGGCCACTGAGTGAAGAAAGTCTGTTCCATCTATAACACCCCCTGACCATTCTTCCAGCCCTTCAACGCCTAACGGTTTATCGTCAATATCGATATTTCTGGCCAGGGTGCAGGACATGGCGATGCCAGGATTGTCATCCAGGATCCGGACAGAGCTGGAGATAAAACCGGGAAGCATCACATCATCGTCGTGGAAGATATTTAAATAAGGACTGGAGTTGAGATCGATGGCGCGGTTCCAGTTAAGTAGTTGCCCGATGTTTTCCTCACACCCGATATAGGCAATCCGCGGATCTGCAAATGATGCAACGACGTCTTGTGTATCATCGGTAGAGGCATTATCCAGAACGATAACGTTGAAGTTTTGATAGTCCTGCGTCAGGATGCTGCTCAGACATGCTTTTAGTAAGGACGAACGATTTAAGGTTGGCACAGCTATGGTGACTTTTGTTTCAGGCATCTGTTACGCTCTATCATCTAGCGGTTGATTGAAAGGTGCTCTATTCGCAATCGGTATGTATTTCATCAGAGGTCCAACTTGAATGCTAATAGGCGACTGTTATTTAGTACGCAGCGTGAACTAGAAGTCAGGTATTCACGCAGTTCGATGTAATAATCCAGCCACCAGAAGGCAGGCCATGCGATGAGGACATAATTAATCCCGGAACGATGCAATTGCTCCAGTTCCCTTATCGCCATTGCCGAATCGTGTGGCGCCCCCAGAGATTGCCCGTCACGCTGTAACAAAGGTATGGCATGGCGCCCTGAAACAGGGTTGTCGCTAAACATGTCGTCGTCAATGAATACAAATTTGTCTCCCGGTGGGATAATTGCTTCTATCTCCTCTTTCAGAACTTCCAGCTTTTCTTGCCACGAAAGGTTGATGTCCGGAATGAAATCAGATGTCATTTCACTGCGCCGTAAACTCAACTGCATCAGTCGGTCTGCCAGCCACAGTCTGTATGAAGCGCTCTCACCCCGTTCCGATTTAAGTAGATGTGCAACTGCATCCGTCCGCTCGGCCAGAGTCGCGAGCGGCCCTGTTCCTCCTGATGAACGATGACTCTGCTGTGTTTGCTGCTCTGCATGTATCCGGTTGCGTGCCAGTACTTTTGCTATGAAAACGATATCGAAAGCCGCTGCCAGGCGCAGGTACAGATTTAGATCAATCGATAGCCTCGAATGTGTCGTATCGAAAGGACCCACTGCGTCCAGGGCAGAAGTTCGTATCATGACTGTCGAGGGTTGAATTACCCAGTTGGTTCCAGCCACGAACTGGTGAAGCAGTTCCAGACCGGACATTACACCATCATCGGGACATTCATCCGACAGGGGAACTGGTTCGTTGTCCATCCCGATAGCATTCACCTTTGCAAATGAATAGGCTGCATTCGGGTTGGCTTCCAGTGCTGCCAGACTCTGCTGGATGAATTCAGGAAGCAATTCGTCATCATCCGGCAGGATAGCCAGATAAGGGCTGCGGTTAAGTTTTATTGCCCGATTCCAATTGCGGAACAGACCGATGTTTTCGTTACTTCCCACATATCTCACACGTGGATCTGCCATTGCCTGTACAACAGACTGCGTATCAGCTTCGGATGCATTATCCAGTATTAATACTTCCAGATCTGCATGTGTTTGGGTTAACACACTCTGTAGACTCTTTTTGAGCAGCTGCGATCGATTGTATGTCGGGATTGCGATGGTTACACTGGGTATTTTATCTTGAGTCATGGACGGTCTCTGTTAAATTCTCAGCCTTAAGCCAATGATGCCTGTAGAAAAGGAGGCAGAACTTTTTCCGCATCAAAATACTGTTCTGCTAGAGAACGCGCCGCTCGACGATGCAAATCGTAGTCAGCGATTATTGACTCTAAGCCCATTTTCGCTTCGGCAAGGTTACTAAATGTCAGCATTCCTTCACCGATAGAAAGACAGTCAGCTTGACCAGTATCTTGTACCAGAACTGGCCTGCCAGAAGCCAGATAGCAAACGCTTCGGTCACTTATCCAACCACCGCGAGATTCCACGTAACCGTGTTTTGCGACACTGAACTCTGCGCGTGATTTCTGAATATAGTCACGGTAAGACCAGGGTGTGGCTGACGGAATCCAGCCCGGGACTACATTCCAGCCATGTTTTTCAAGTAGCTTTTCGTCACCACCCATCTGCGCCAGATTGAATGTCTGCCCGGATATCACAGGTAAGTCCAGATATTTGGGGAACTCTCTGTCTTTTTGTCCATAAATCTGACCTTCATATTCAACATCATGAAATCCACGCCAATCCATGACAGAAGAAAAATCAGTCGTACTATTGTTGTCGGCAAATGGCCAGTCAGGTAGTGAGATTGGCGGCATGAGCTTCAGCCAGTCATAACCTGCAGAGGGTATGCGGCAATCTTTATTGCCTATGTTTTGCCCGATTGTAAAATGTCGATCACAGTGAGCCACCGTTTCGATGAGTGGAGACGTTCCATTCGCCAGACCGAATTGTGTGAAACCAGGATCGACATCGATGAAGGCACGTTGCACGGGTAAATCATACTCCTTTCGCCATACTGTCACCGGGTCTGCCAGAATAATGAGTAATAGAGCCTCTTTGCATATATCCTGAAAGACGGATAAAGGTATTCCCAGAGACTGGTCCCCGGCACGATAAATCCAGCGCTCACCAAGCCCAATCGGTTCAAGGCAGCTTTGTATATATGCTGCGGGATATTCCAGATCAGTGGTCGTTTCTTCAGTTTCCCAATTGTAGACCCATGAACCCTGACCGCAATCTTCCAGGTAATAGACCTCGAAGCCGAGGCGTTGCAGCCCTAACAGATATTGCATATAGACCCAGGCCTTGCCGCCTATGCATGCACGGCCGATAGCGCCAGATACGATAATAATCTCCCTTGCCATGGTTCTTCCTCAGAAAGCGAGCATGCTCTGGTATAGTTCAAAATATTTTTGTCCGACGACCGAAATATCATAATGTTCAGCCGCTGTTCTATGTACGGCAATCCTGTCCAGTTCGAATGCTTGCTTAACTTTTTCAGCCATTTCTTCTTCAGTTGCAATGTAACCAGTAATTCCAGACT
>QNEM01000190.1 GCA_003645215.1 Gammaproteobacteria bacterium | reverse complement strand
TACGTTCGGCTCAATATCAGCCTGTTAAATTCACTTTAAACAAGTCCAGCCATCCATCTGGCTTAGAAGGCATAACCCGATCGAAATATCTATTATCCTAAGGCTATTGAATCAAAAATCCATCATGGTGTCACAGTATCCATTGTATACGTGATCCTGGCTCCGTAAAATCGTAACATCTGTGAAAATCCTGTTGGGTCCCAATGGATTTCAAGTTGGTATTTATATTGGTTGTCAATACTGGCCGCGGAAATTGAGCTCTCTTCTAAATTTCGGATGTCGTTACTAGACCCGAAGGATGTAGCGTGTTGATCTGCCATGTTATAAGCATTTATACCATCATATTTTATACGCAGTAAAACCATACTTATAGTTACATCAAGCGTACTACTATCGTCATAGTAATGAGTTTGAATCTTTGTTATGGTGGCCCCAGCCGGCAAATAAACAGGTGCGATTGCATAACAATTATTCGTTGTGCCACTAGAAGTATACTTAAAAACACTGGTTGAAGCCCACACCGTATTTGAAGTGTTTCTTTTAACAAATGCACAGGCCGGAATATTGAGGTAGAATGTTTTCGGGGTTTTATATTTAAAATTCCCGGTGGTGGTAACGTCACCATCAGCCTCGATTTCGCCATAGCTTTTAATATGTTGGGCATAGATACTATCGCCTGCCTCGATATCATATCGAACATACAGATCACTTGAATTGTTCATGCGACCTGATATCGGGGTGCCACTCCCGATGCTGTTGTATACAGGTGGCGTAGTGTGTGAACCAATGGTCAGTGAACCGGTTAAAATATTCAACGCATCTGAAAATTGAAACCAGGTTCGGGCGTTTTCCCATCTCAGCCATTCTGCTGTTCCGCTGTCCATGTAAAGATAGTCGTTGTCAGTCCCTGAATCTGTTCCCAGGGACAAAGAGCCTTTCACTGTTAAGGAGCCGTTCATGGAATCATCTCCAATGGAATTTATATAACGGAAATCGTGAGAATGAGTTGCATCAGCGAAAGCCTCACTGCTTTTATTGTCCAGGAGATCTGCATTCAGGCCGCTGCCTATCCCGTCATCATCTGCAATTTCTGCCAGGGCGGCTCCGTCTGCGAGATCTGCTGCTAAAACCGATCCATTTACAATCTGCCCACTTCCCACGGCATTGGGTCCGATTTTACCGGCAGTAACAGCACCTGCAGCAATGGCATTGGTATCCACGGCATTGTCGGCCAGTTCCGAAGCCTCGACTGAGTCTTCCGCCAGATCCACTGCGGTCAGTGTGTTGGGTGCCACCATGGTAGAGTTAATGGTATTTGCTTCCCCTGTATTGACGTAGGCGCTGTCATGATCGTGACCGCTACGCGCAAAATCGGCTTCCCCGTATCCCTCCAATGTATCAGCATCTCCAGCCTTCATAGAAAAAGCAGTTGATGAAAGCACCTGTCTGGGTGAGAGCGGTTCCCATCCCCCTCCTGAGCCAGGTTTTAAAACTTGTATTTCCAGATAAAGCTCGGCTGTATGAAAATCAGTGACAGATAATGGAACCACGCTGCCCAGTTGAATATTGAACATGCCGTCTATAATATTAACGGTCTGCTGTTCACTCCAGATTTCGCTCCCTGCTGCAGGGTCATCATAAATAGAAAAAATGATCATCTGGCTTCCCTGGAGCTTCGTCCCAGCACTATCAGTAAGAACTCCCTGGTAATTCATTGTTGATGGAACATCGGCCCAACTTATACTGGCCATCAAAGGTAAAAGTAAAAATAGAATGGATAATTTTAAGGAGCTGAGCTGTCTCATTATTTTTCCTCCTTGCGCACTAAAATTTTTTGTCAAGTTTTTCCCATATATTTTCTTGCAAACCCTTTATTTGCAAGGTTTTAATAATAAACATCTTTTTTTCTGTTTTTTTATCCTACGGGACATCAACCCGCCCAAAGTCTTCATTCAGCAGAAACAAATCAACCTCATCCACATCACCATCACCATCGATGTCACACAGGCACACAGAAATTTCTGAACTGTCCATTCTATCATATTCTTCTATGCAGATGCCTAAATCTCCCCAGAAGTTTTCTTCCTGTATAATCCACAAAGTCCGCTCTCACTTTCGCTTCACTTCCGATAGAACGTCTTTTAATAATACCTGTAAATTGTAGATATTTATAACATGGAGAGCTATTCTTCTCGTCTATTGTGAATCAGGAACGGAACCGAACTGCTCAGCAAATTTTGATATATCTATTTCATTAAATGCATTGTCTCCATTAAGGTCAGCCCAGTTATCTTCGTCATTGTAATAATGAATAAAAAGCGCCAAGTCTACGCCATCCACATCACCTTCTTCATCCAGATCTGACACAGGATGGGACAGGGTATATTCAAGTGTCAATACTTCACTAGGGTCATAACCGTCTTTGAACGCTCGAGCCTTGATCGTCATGGTTTCCCTGATAATCATTGGCCATCGATAAACCGGGGAACTCGAGGAAGGCTCAGATCCATCGTTCGTGTATCGTATGGTAGCTCCAGGCGTTGCACATGTCAGTTCAACAGCCTGATGGCAAAGATAAAAACCAGGGGGCTGTGAGCTTGGTCCAATCGACGGTGCTGCAACCTTATCTATACCAACACTTAGATCAAACATTCTAACAAACTCACCATTAGATGGAAAGTTACCCGAGTCGGCCGGATAGGTGAATGTTTCGTACCCGGGCGCCTGGATAACAACATACGTATTTGTCGGGAAGGGTTGCACACCGCCGAGATAAAAGCCGCTATGATCACCGCCTAATCCCGTGATAGTTTCGTCCCCGCCCTGCACACTCACCGTTGCATTGGAGATTGGAGCCTGAGTGGACGAATCGCGCAAGAAAATTTGGACCCAACAACGGGGGTCGTTGGTATCTTCAGTGTAGAATTCGCCGAAATCGGTCTCGGTGATGGCGCCATATTGATCGATAGCCTGGACTTTCCAACAATAGTGATGCAAGTCCCGGATGCCGTCCATAGGGGTGACAACGTAAGCACTATTGGTCAATCCTTCTATACGAATCGGATTCTCGAATAGATCGTCGGAGCATATACACATACTTGGATCGCCATCACATATTTCACTTTCCTTCCCGGATAAAAGCACTGTATAGGTAAACGTGTCACCATCAGGATCATTCGTATCTTCCCAGTCCAACAATAATGTGGTTCGTTCACTGTTTTCAGCCACAGGGCTGATTAAAGAAAATGAATTGGGCGCAGAGTTTCCCTTCTTAGCTTTGTAAACCCAAGTTGTCTTGAGGTCGGAAACAGCTCCATCAATTTTGTCTTTTGCAAAATAAAAGACCTGATAGGTTCCGGGCGAAGTGAATCCGCCAATGTTTTGACTGCTTTCACAAATAGAGGTATTCTCTTCTGACCATTCCCACCGTCCCATTTCTTCAATAAAACACCCCAGGTATTCATCAAGATCCATGGTCACCTGGCTATGCCCACCTCCTATCAAATCGAAATAGGGCGGTTTGATCTCACACCAGACGGTGATCACTTGTTTATTTGCGGTTGCCCAAAGCTCATCGGTCCAATCTTCACCTTCTTCCAAAAAGATAGTATTTGCAACCTGGTTAACAGAAACAACATCGTATGCGTTTACAATTTGATATGTCGTTCCAATGACAAGATCTGCACTATTTGAACCGTCTCCGTTGGGATCAAAAAGATCGTTACTACCCCAGGGGCCCTCGTTGTCGTCCTCTAAAAGCGGATGCTGTCGTGATTTATCATTATAACGCAGAAGGCTCGTGGCATTATAAACTTCCACGTTTGATGATGTGAAGATTTCCGTGAGGGCACAAGCTGACTCAAAGGATTGCTTTATTGATTTTCCAATTCGGATTTTCTTAAAAAATTCAGTTATGAAATACTCTCCATCCCGGATAACAGTCCCTTCATCATCTACAGTGTCTTTGGGACCTCTATAAGAGACTTCATCCCCTGCAGCGCTGGTTATTATTACACGATTTGGTCCCCGAATGTGCTCAATGAATGAACCGGAATAACAGGCACCAATCATCGTAATAATCTCTTGTTGTTGCGCTGACGTTCCTTCCAAACTTGTTTGCAGTGTATCAAGCCAGCCATCAAGTTCTGTAGGTGTTATGACTTCGTTCTCACCGAATTCATTTTCACCGATATAGAATGCATCCTTGAGACCGTGATCAATCATGATAATGTATAAATTGGCAGGTTTACCAACATGTTCTAAGCTTGGGTCTCCAGGATGATAAATATATCCAGGATCCATCCGGTCTCTGGCCCATTCCGTGATCGCATTTGCAACGTTTGCTTTTGTAGGAAGTGCATCAATCTGGACGGGGACAGTCATACCGTTGAGTGTTATCACATCAGAAGCAGGGGCACCAGGATCGTAATTGTAATTGAAATATTGAATGTTATTCTGATCTGGGTTCCCATCAAGGTCTAACAAGCC
>QNEM01000189.1 GCA_003645215.1 Gammaproteobacteria bacterium | reverse complement strand
TCGCCGGCAGGCGTTTCAGATCCTTCGTCATGCACGCGATCTCCTCGCTGGTCGCGACCAGCGAGCCGTCCCTTTCCATGATGAAGGCCTTGCCTGTCTTGCCGATCTCCAATCGGCCCAGGTATGAGGAGATGTCGGCCAGCGTCAGCTCGGTGTTGACTACACCGAGGACATTGCCATCCGCATCCCGGCAAGGTTCTACGTATGGAATCCCGAGAGTCTCGCCCTTCCCGTTCCGCACCCATACGTAGATCGACCCCCACGTCGCCCCGTCGGCCTCGATGGCAGCCCGGTACCATGGGCGCCCCGTTGCCTTGAATTCGTACTGGCTCAGTCGCTCGCCTGTGATCTGCCCCTCTCCATCGAGCGCGTACTCCTCCATCCTCCCGTCGGGCGACGCCATGATGGCGTACTCGTAAGTGGTCTCCCCCGGATACCGGATGACCCACATGACCTCCTCAGTCGCCTTTCCGATGACGATGCTGCTGACCGCGGGGAAGATATTCAGAATATCGAAGACCGGGACGCGGTTGCGGTCGACTTCACGGAGGGACATCTCTCCCGTCTCGAGCATCCGCTTGTTCAGTTCGCCGATGGCAGGGGGCATGTCGAGCAGTTGCGACAAGTGCTCCTCGATCCGACGGTGGATCTGGTTCATGTTCTGACCCGCCAGATCATCGGCCGAGCGCTTGCCCGTGGTGAAAGAGAGGTATGTCAGTACCGTGGCGACGATCAGAACTGGAACCACCAGGAGTGTGGGAATGACCCACTTGATGGACGTGCGGGCAAGAAAGCGGCTCATGGACAGACTCCTGAAGGCGTCGATATTGCAGGCAGGGGAGCGGAGAACTGACGGTACCCGCCGACTCCGTCGACCGGAACACAATATACTCTCGGAGAAATCGCCTCATCCTGATTCCCCGGCCCTGCTGAAAGGCCATGCCCGGCGCCCCACCGGTCTGCGCAGTCTGATAGCCGGCCGTGTATCATCGGCGGCCCATGCCACGCGTATCCCATATCCTGCTCCTCGCTCTCGGTGTCTGCACCGCAGCGCTCTGGTTTGTGCCCGCGCCGGGCGACCTGACGGCCGAGGCCTGGCACCTGTTTCTGATCTTCGCTCTGACCATCGGCTCCGTGATTGTCGGAGCGCTGCCGATCCTCGTCGCCTCGATCCTCGCCCTGGCGGCCACGGTGCTGACGGGGACCCTGGCCCCGGAGGTTGCCTATTCGGGCTTCTCGGAGGGCTTCATCCTGCTGATCGTCGCCGCCTTCCTGGTGGCCCAGGGGGTGGTGAAGTCGGGCCTGGGGCGGCGGATATCCCTGCTGATCATTCGCCGCTTCGGCCGCTCGACCCTGGGGCTGGGCTATTCGATGTTGGTGACCGACCTCCTGATCGCTCCGGCCTTTCCCAGCAACACCGCGCGCTCGGGTGTGCTCTATCCCATCGTCGCCGCCCTGGCCCGGGACAGCGGCTCCCGCCCGGATGCCGAAACACGCGGCCGGGTCGGTCGCTATCTGATGATGAACTCCATGGCGGGCCTGAGCATCTCGTCAGCACTGTGGTTCACGGCCATGGCAGCCAACCCCGTGGGCGCCAGGGTGGCCTCTGGCATGGGCATCACCATCGACTTTGGCGGCTGGCTGTTCGCGTCGATCGTGCCCTGCCTGACGGCGGCGGTGGTGCTCCCATTGGCGCTCTATCGGCTGATTCCGCCGACCGTGAAAAAGACCCCCGAAGCGCCGGCGGCGGCGGCGCGCGCATTGAAAGAGATGGGTGCGATGAGCCGCCACGAGTGGATCACCGCGGCGGTGTTCGTGGGCATGGTCGTCCTGTGGGCCCTGTCATCGACCCTGGGCCTGGACAAGACGGCCGTCGCCTTCGCCGGCCTCGGAGTCCTGATGGTGGCCGGGGTGTTCTCGGTCCAGGATATGAAAGGTCAGGGAGATGCGCTGAGCACTCTCATCTGGTTCGCGGTGCTGTACACCTTGAGCGCCCAGCTCGACGAGATGGGCTTCATGACTTTCGTGGGCGAGGCCATGGCCCAACCCATGGAGGGACTGCCGTGGCAGTTGGTCTACGTGCTGCTGACCGTAGCCTACGTTGTGATTCACTACCTCTTCGTCAGCCAGACGGCCCAGATGTTGGCCCTGTTCGGGGTGTTCCTGAAGGTGGGGATCGACGCGGGCGTGCCGGGCGGATTGATGGCCATGCAGCTGCTCTTTGCCACCAACTACAACTCCGCCATCACGCCCCAGGGATCCAGCGCCAACATCCTCTTCGCGTCCAGCGGCTACCTCAAGAGCAGCGAGATGTATCGCGTCGGCGGCCTGGCTACGGCGATCAACACCCTCATCTTCCTGGTCGTCGGGACCGGATGGATGATGCTGACCGGCGCGTCCGGCTAGCCCGTCGGGGAGGACGAGGCAGGAGACAGGGACGGGTGATTCCCCGACGGGCTGCTGGTACTAGTCGAAGGAGATTCTGGTCTCCACATGCCGGCGTGCGAGTGCGGCCTTGCCGACCCGGCGGATGGCCAGCACAAAGGCTGCCGTGCGCATGTCGATCTGCTTTTCATCCGCGATGGCGCGGACGGAGCGATAGGCCTTGCGCATGACCTTGCCCAGCTCTGAGTTCACCCGATCGAGCTCCCAGCGGTAGTGCTGGAGGTTCTGTGCCCACTCGAAGTAGCTGACCGTGACTCCGCCGGCATTGGCGAGGATATCCGGGATGACCAGAACGTCCTTCTGGACGAGGATCTCATGGGCCTCGGGTGTCGTTGGCGCATTGGCGCCCTCGACGATGATGCCGGCCTGGACCTCGCCGGCGTTGTCCCCGGTGATGGCACCCTCGAGAGCCGCCGGGATCAGGACATCGGCATCCCAGGTGATGACCTGGGGGCCGTCGAAGGCCTCGCCGCCGGCGAATCCCAGGACGCCGCCTTCTTCGGCAACCCACTCGATCAGCGCCGGAATGTCCAGACCCTCGGCCTTCTCGACGCCACCGGTGTGATCGGCGACCGCAACGATCCGGGCCCCCTCCTCGGCGATCAGGCGAGCCGCATGGCTCCCCACGTTGCCGAAGCCCTGTATGGCCACGGTGATCTCGGGGAAGGTTCTCCCTTGCTCCCCGAGCGCTTCGGCCAGCACATTCATGACGCCCCGCCCGGTGGCTTCTTCGCGCCCTTCAGAACCAAAGAGGTCGAGGGGCTTCCCGGTCACGATCGCGGGCGAGAATCCCTCGTACTTGGAATACTCGTCCATGATCCAGCTCATCACCTTGGCGTTCGTGTTGACGTCCGGAGCGGGGATGTCCGTGGTCGGGCCGATCACGTCCTTCATCTGTTCCACGAAGAGACGCGTCACCGTGTCCAGGTCCTTCTCGGACATCTCGTGGGGATCGCAGTCGATCCCACCCTTGGCGCCGCCGAAGGGTACGTCCACGACCGCGGTTTTCCAGGTCATCAGGTTGGCCAGCGCGCCGGCATGGTCCTCGTCCATGCTGGGATGGAAGCGCAGCCCTCCCTTCATCGGGCCGCGGGAGTTGTTGTGCTGGACGCGATAGCCGGTGAAGCACAGCAGTTCGCCCGTCGTGCTCTCTATGTTGATCTCGACCTTGACGCTGCGCCGGGGGGTGAGCAGGATTTTCCGGATCGTGTCGGAGAGCCCGAGGACATCGGCCGCCTTGTTGAAGTAACGATGACTGTCACTGAGCATGTCTGTTTCCCCTTCTTCTTCGCTGCACCGCAGCATTGTCTGGTCACTCGGACTGTCGCCCGACACGGTGGGCCTGCGGAGGCAGGTCAGCCACAGCCTCCCAACGTCTCCGGAGCCTCGACCACCGGCACGAGCCCTTATACTTCGGAGGCTGGATCTTCCCAAGGATCAGGGCTCTTGCTTACGGTGCCGGTGATCACCGTCGAGCATCGCCGCATAGAGGTCGCGCACCTTGTCGCCCATCGATCCCAGGTACAGGTGTCCGACCAGGAACAGGATGGCTGCAGCGGAGAGGGTCCAGTGGATCGCGGCGATCCACCACACGCCGGGGTGCCCCAGGACGCCCCTCGGCAGGACGTCGGGGAATAGGAGGGCCACGCCCGAGAGCAGAAGCAGCGGGTACATCACGTACATGACGCCGGCGTACGTCAAGTGCTGCAACGGGTTGAACTTGTGCTCCTTACTCGCGTGGTACGGGTGCGGCTCGCCCTTGAAGATGCCGAACAGATACCACCGGGCCTGGCTCAGGACTCCCCGGAACCCGTCGCGCGGCCGGGAGAGGTACTGCCGCTGGTTTCGACCGATGAGGTTGCCGACGAAGTAGAGCACCCCGACGATCAGCAGCAGCGCGCCGGCCAGGTTGTGTACGTTAAAGGCCGTCTCGAACGACAGAATCGGTCCGCGCCGCTGCCCGAAGTGCATGCGTAGGCCGGTGTACGCGAGCACGACGATCAGGATCACATTCGACCAGTGCCAGACCCGCAGCCAGACGGGA
>QNEM01000188.1 GCA_003645215.1 Gammaproteobacteria bacterium | reverse complement strand
CGGACTCAACATCAAGACGATACTATCTGGCCAGGAAATATAAACAATATCTTGATAGTGAAAAACTTCCCTACATCCACCTGTTTGATGGTGGCCTGACGGATAATCTCGGTATCCAGCCTTTTCAGAGGCATATAGCTTTTGCTGATAATGATGCCTGGAAATTTTTCAAAGCTTTGAGCCGAGAAAATACCAAACACGTGTTATTTATTGTGGTCAATGCACAACCCGGACAAATGCGTAAATATAGTCTGGTTGGCAGTAATATTCCCTTGTTCGATACCATTGCAGGTGTATCCGCCATCCCTTTGAATGAATATACGTTCGTTTCCTTAGCTCATTTGCGTACAACAATGGAAAAACTGACAAAACAGATAGCTGAAGGTCGTTGTGCAGAACGTCGTAAAAACGGAGAAGATACAAAAGGATGTGATGATTTTAAAGCGCATCTGGTAGTCGTCGATTTTGATGATATTAAAGATGATGAGAAAAGAGAATTCTTAAAGGAAATACCAACATCATTTAGTTTGACTCCCGAACAAGTAACAGCATTAAAACAAGCTGGTAAAGAGCTCCTTCAACAATCAGCCGAGTATCAGCAATTCTTAAGTAATTTGAAATAATATTGCCGGATCGAATGGTACTTACTTAAGCCCGAACTTTTCTTTTTTTCAAAATGACCCGGGTAATTAAACTCGTGTACTTGAGCTGAGTAACGAATAGCTTGTACTGCGGCCGCCACCAGGGTCTTTCTTCAGCGCCCCCCGCTCTACCAAATCAAGAATATCGCGATATGCTGTATCCTGTGAGCATTTACCGAGCTTTGCCCATTTGGACGTCGAGAGTTTTCCTTCAAAGCCGTCTAGCAAGCTATTGAGTACTTTGATCTGCCGCTTGTTCAAGGGCTCTTTGGCGAAACTCTCCCAAAAGTGCGCTTTTTCAAGGACTGCGCCAAGCGTCTCCCGGGCACCATCTATCGCACCCAGCAGGCAAGTAAGGAACCATGCCTGCCATTCAGTCACATCGAGTTCACCTTTCTGAGTTTTTTCCAGCATGTCGTAATAGTCGTTTCGCTCGCGGCAAATTTGCGACGACATGCTGTAAAAACGCTGCCGATTCTTTTCCGAACGGGCGAGTACCATATCCGCAATCGCACGGGCGATTCGTCCGTTACCGTCATCAAATGGGTGGATGGTTACAAACCACAAATGCGCGAGCCCTGCGGTGAGCAGTGGATCGATATCTTTCGGTTGTTCAAACCAGCGTAGGAACTCCGCGATTTCTCTGGACACACGCGAGGCGGGTGGCGCTTCATAGTGAACCTTCTCCCGGCCGATCGGGCCTGAAACAACCTGCATAGGGCCGTTGCTGTCATCGCGCCAGCTCCCGACCCGGATCTTGCTCATCCCGTTGCGGCCTGTCGGAAACAGTGACGCGTGCCATGCGAACAAGCGTTCTTCGGTCAATGCTTCGGCATAGTTGCTGGTCGCATCCAGCATCATTTCAACCACGCCCTCGACATCACGGTCGGCGGGGACAAGACCGCCGACATCCAAACCCAACCGCCTCGCAATGGATGACCTGACCTGATCTTGCGCCAGGATCTCACCCTCGATTTCGCCTGTCTTGACCACGTCCTCGGTGAGGGTACGCAGGTGGGCCTCACTGCGCAGGTCAAAACCAAGCGCCTCCATCTTACCCAGCAATCGACCCTGTTCCCGCGAAACCTCCGCAAGCTTCCTGGCAAGGCCCCGTTCGTCCCAGATGAAAGCTGGCCAGTCAGATTGTTCCCAGATATACATGCTTTAAACTCCGTATAATATGCGGAGATTATGACCGATATTCTCCGCATGAACAAGCATTATCTCCGTAAATAGTGCGGAGAATAATGCTGTTATTCTCCGCACTTCGAGAATCAACTCTAAAGGAAGCCGAAAGCGAACTTTGTCTGACTGGATTCCCGCCTTCGCGGGAAAAACGGGACTAAGACCATTCAGCCACCTCACTCATATAAATTGTTATATGGGGATTATGGAGAATTTTAATCACCCCCCGAGCGTACAACCCCACGTCGATATTCAGTTGGACTGACACCCTCCATACGTCGAAAAGCACGCGCAAAGTGTGCTGAGTCACTGTAGCGGAGTACCCTTGCTACATCATTTATTTGTATCTCGGTTGAAAGATGACAATTATGCTTCTTGTGCTTATGATGCCGGCCTTCGTACTAGTAACGTGCGGCCTACGAAACCATCTGAATATACGATATGAACTTATCCAATACAGAAAGCCTGATGATGCCTGTTTTTATGTTCCTGTTGATGCTGGGGATGGGTTCGACGCTTTCTACAGATAGTTTTCGTCAGCTTCTGAAGCAACCAGCACCTGCTTTGATTGGCCTGCTAAGCCAGTACGGCTGGATGCCTCTAATTTCCATGATACTGGCACTGGCGCTGGATCTGTCTCCCCCAATAGCCCTGGGACTCATTATCACGGGTTGTGTGGCAGGCGGTCCCATCTCAAATTTTTTCACCTACATCGCTCGAGGTGATTTATCACTCAGTATTTCGATGACAGTGATTTCAACATTGAGCGGGTTTGTGATGATCCCACTGATGTTGTTAATCTATACGGCCCTATTTACTGGTGTCGCAGGGAACAGTAGTCTGGAGATTCCTCACGGTAAAATAATTGCGACCTTGCTGGTTATTATTATACCGGTAGCTCTCGGAATAGTTTTGCGCCGCCGCAGTCTTATTTGGGCACGGCGGATGGAGCATGCTGGTTCTATCGCAGGCTTTGCGATGATCGTCATTATTGTCGCCGGTATCCTGTTCCGTCACAGTGATACCTTGATGCAAATTGACGCCAGTGTATATCTTGCGGGGTTTCTACTTGCCCCGACAGGCTTTGTTCTTGGTTATCTCAGTGCATTGGCAATGGGCTTGGCGGGAGCGCAAAGGCGTGCGGTGTCACTGGAAACAGGTTCCCAAAACGTCCCGCTGGCATTGGCCATTATTTTGCTCAGCTTCCCACCGGAGGTTCAGCCGGAAATAATGATTGTGCCGATACTGTATGGCGTCACCGTGGTACCGTTTACAGCACTTCTGGCATGGTCGTTCAGGCGAATTCCAGATAAAGGCTGAGGCGCTGCAGACTGCCCGGCTTTTTTCGATTTCGTTGCTCTACCTGCTTTTTTTTAGTCCGGGAACATTTGTTTCATCAATTCCATGTTTCTACGCATCAGTCTGGTTTCAATGCTCCGCATCAATTCCATAAATTTTATTGCAACAGGGGATAGTTGGTGATGTCGCAGATAGATAAAACCGTAGCTGAGCTTCAGCCACTTGCGTCGGTAAGGAAGAACTCCAATGCTGCCACTTTTCAGCCATGGCTCAATCTGTAATAGGGTTGCCGTGCCAAAGGCATCACTTTTTTCAACGATTGAACGCGCCATGGCCAAATTATCGATTTCAACGGAAGGAGCCAGATCTCCGGTAGTTTTGCTGACCCTGGTCATGCCAGGAAACAATTTTACTACGCGGGGAGGGAGATTAACCGCTGCCAGTGGATACTTATCAAGGTCAGCTTTTGACACCTTACTGCGCCCAAGTAGTGGATGCCCCTTGCGGCAAAAGAAAACTGCGTCGTGCCGCCCAAGTGGTTCGATGGCCAGAGTCGCATCGTCGTCCCTTAGCGTGCTGATTTCCGCGACTCCCAAATCTATACTTCTATCTATAACCTGCCGGATTATGAAACGCCATTCATGAACCTTGATCTGACAATGCAGGTTCGGGTGTAAGCGAATTAACTCACCGATGGCCCGGCAACCCGATAATTCTGCAGGATAGACTCCGAAGCTAACGCTGAGATGCCCTGCCTCAAGGTCTTGCAGTTGTGTCATTTCCCGTTGTAATTCCCCTGCTTCACCCACAATGGTTTTGGCTCGAGCTAATAGAATTTTGCCAAAGTCGGTGGGCACGACTCTGTCCTGGTTACGGTTGAAGAGGATTGTTCCCATTGAATTTTCAAGTTTCTGGATGCTTCGCGACAGTGCAGGCTGCGAAATATTTTGAGCAATGGCAGCGCGATAAAAGTTACCGTGTGTTTCCAGTGCCAGCGCGTTTTCCAATTGATTTAATTTAACCATGATGCAAATAGGTTATCAAAGATGGTTATATAATGCATTTGATATATATCAAATCCTACCTCATGATTTCCGAACAATCTAAATTATTTATGTAGAATGTATTAAGTTACCTTTCTAATTTTATACGCGAAATACAATAGGAGTTTACACATGAAATATCACAGTTATGGAATACGAACTTCACTGCTCGCATTTTTTTTGTTGCTTGGCGTTGGCTTATTCGCCACGCCAGCCTATGCAGCCGAGAAACCAAACATCCTGGTAATTTGGGGCGATGATATCGGGCACGACAACATCAGCGCCTATAGCCGTGGAATGATGGGTGGCGGTACACCAAACATCGATCGCATTGCCAAAGAAGGCGCTTTGATGACTGATG
>QNEM01000187.1 GCA_003645215.1 Gammaproteobacteria bacterium | reverse complement strand
CTTTGAAAAATTTCCAGGCATCATTATCAGCAAAAGCTATATGCCTCTGAAAAGGCTGGATACCGAGATTGTCCGTCAGGCCACCATCAAACAGGTGGATGTAAGGAAGTTTTTCACTATCAAGATATTGTTTATATTTCCTGGCCAGATAGTATCGTCTTGATGTTGAGTCCGGATCGTTTAAAGCTGTTTTCCCCCAGTCAGGCAATTCATAATCACAACTGCCTGCATAATTATTAATAGTCACATCACTAAATACACCCGGTACGGCAGATGAGGCTGCTACCGCACGGGAGACAGGAAAAGCGGAGAGATCAGAACACAGGATATCAAATTGATTCTGGGTGAAGGAGAATTGCATGCCCAGGGTAAATTCAGAGGCGTTAATTTGAATCAGTGGACCCTTACGCGCCTGAATATCTGCATAGGTTTTATTTTCAAACAGGATTTCATCATAATAATCTGCCGCCAGCTCGCTGCGACCGTAATTTGGGGAACCTATGGTCATCCATACCCAGGGCTTAAAGAGGTCTCCTTTCAGATGACCCTGTACATTAGCAGTAAGAAACTTTTCTTCGAAATCTTCAAAAATACGATCACCAAACAGGCCAAAGTAGGCGGCGGTAAAACTACCACCTGAAACCGAGGAGATCACATCAACTTCATCCAGAACCCTGCGTTCAGTTCCATTTATATTAATGTTATCGTCCCGGAGTGCTTCCAGCACCCCATAGGACAAGGCAGAGGCCCTGGTTCCACCACCAGAGAAGGCTAGCCCAATGGTAAGTTCATTGGATCTATCGCCAGCATGTTCTGCTGCGCTAGTAAATCTTAAACTACTGTCGAAATCGACGGTTTCCAGTTGTTCATTGACAGGATAATGCGCGGTACAACCTTGAACAAGGATGATTAGAAAAAGTAGAAAGCGATTTTTATTAATATACATTTTCATTAGACATACTTGTCATTAGTATAAGTAAAACCCGAAAAGGCTGCGCATTACATTGCATCTGAATTCAATAGTAGTATACCAATGTTAATAGCTGACTCAAGATAGATTGTCTACCAACCACCACCGCCACCGCCACCACCTCCTCCGCCAGATGATCCACCACCACCACCGCCGGATGATGAGCCGGGGGCCCTGGAAGATGAGGAGATTGCGTTGGTAAAAGAAGAGCCGAGTGAACTGGTAAAGTTGCCAATGTTTGCATTGCTCCAATGTGTGCCGTGATACCAGGTCGGCGAGTAACTGCTATCAGTTGCCTGCGCCTCGGCAAGTACATCGGCAAAAGACTCGCCCCATTGCTGTTCAACATCCAGGGCCAGGGCGTATGGAAGATATTCTTCAAATAATTCCGGGGATCTTCCTTTCGGGTGTTTGAAATCCAGTTCATGCCGCTCGGCAATATCGATGTATTCTTTAAACCCCTCTATTTTATCTAATAGCCTCCGTCCAGCCAGCGTGGGTGCCTTGAGTAGTTCATAAAAAAGGAAATTAATGATTACTGCAATCAGTAAAACGATAAACATACTGACTGATGACACTTGTACAAGCATATTTATACCCTGTATCTCGGCAGCAATAAAAGGGATGGTAAACAAGGTCAAAACAATGGCAGGGAATACAGTAAGGATTCCGTTTACATTAGACCACAGGTGGTAAGCCTGTTTAACTAAACCAAACACACCTAATGTCCAACCGGTGAGCCAGGCCATCATGAAGATAGCACCAGGATCCATGGAGGCAGGATCCGAAACAATACTCATAATGAGTACGGCAAAAGTAATAATCAGGCCAAATACAAAAAAAAGTTTGTTAGTCAGAAAATAAATTTTTTCATAATTGTTCTGCAGTGATGATTTATGTGCAGAAACGGCACCGCCAATACGCAGATGGTTTTTTTGTGTCAGCTTTATTTTAGTCACATTACCAGCGGCATCAGTTTCCAGGGGTTCGCCTATAAACGCTTCAACAAAACTCTTCATTATTGATGATTTAATTACCAGATCTAGTGTGGGACTTTTCTGAAATAGTTTTTTGACGATAGCAGCTTCACCAGGAGCCATTTTGATATTTTCCTTGCCTGTGAGTTCAAGTGAATAATCATCATCGTCTTCTTCTATCGTAAGAAACCCTTTTACTGCCAGGTTGATAATGGCTGCGGCAAAACATGTATTGTCATAACCTGTTTTCAAGACGTAGCGCAGGGAGGCAGGAGAATAGCCGGTGGGAGGTTCATAGTGCGGAATGATAATCCCTTGTTCGGGATCTTTCCCGACGTTGAACCAGGCAATCCAGTAATAGGCAAGCAGGATAGTTAAACCAATAAGGGCAACAAACAGAGCATGATTGTCACTCAGAAGATAATCAATTTTTTCTGATGTCGTGGGTTCAGCAATATAACCTTTGGGCCAGCTAACAACGATGGTCAGGCCATGTCGTTGCGGCAGGGTTTTCGTCGTTTCAAACCAGGCATTACCGTTTGTACTGATGCTGGCTGTATAATTTTGCTGTTTGCTACCCGCAGCACCCGTATAGCCTTCAACTTCTATTGAATCCCGGGGTATGGCTTCTGGTAATCGCACGGTTGCACTGGCTTTATCAATAGGGAAAGCCCAATCATTGCCCGTTACATTCCAGTACAGTTCATCATGTTGATCAAAGAAACCAAGCTGGCGATTGGTTCGATAGGTGATTGCATACGTGTATTCACCTTTTTTCAGATAATGATTCTTGTCCCCGATATAAATACGGATGCCGTTTGATCTGTTTTCTGTGCGAAATATTTCCGGGGCCCCGTCACGTAAAACCTTAATGATTGAAAACCCTACATTGTATTTATTCCCTAAACGATCCTTGTAGCGGGTTGGAAAATCGCGATATATACCGCGTTTTATTTGATTACCTTCGGCAATAACTTTTATAGTCTCCGTGACTGTCATATCTCCCTTGTCATCAATCACAATATCACTGTGATAATTGTGTATGCGTTCTTCAGCCAGGCTAATAGTCGAGAATGAAATCAGCAGCAGTGTTATTAGCAGTATTGTTACCTGGCGCATTGCTATTTCCTTTTAAATGGCCTCGTCAAAATCAAAAAATTCTGCCGGGATAAATCGAAAAGTTCTGGCAATAAGCATATCGGGAAAAGAATCGACGCGGATGTTCAGGTTACGAACTGCGCCGTTGTAGTAACGGCGTGCATACTGGATATGGTTTTCTACATTTGTCAGGTTTTTTTGTAGATCAAGAAACGACTGGTTAGCTTTTAGATCAGGATAGTTTTCAGCAAGGGCAATCAGTTGATGCAGTTTTGTGCTTAATTCACGCTCAATCTGTCCTTTCTTTTCGATGCCGCTGGCATCTGCACTTTCAGATCGTAGTACCGTGATGGCACTTAAAGTTGAGCTTTCATAATCAGCATATTGCTTAACAGCATCAATCAGTTTTGGTATCAGATCATGTCGGCGCTTGAGCTGGACATCAATATCACTCCATGCGGCCAGCACCCTGTTTTTATCACGTACAAACAGGTTATATATAATGACAAGCCATGCTACTGCGGCCACGAAAAAGACTAAGATAAGTTCCATGATGATTACCGTGATTGAAAGTCTTTGTAACTATTAGCTCATCTTATACCAGCCTATGTAATATGGATATTTAATAAATCATTTCATTTCTCTAATATCATTTCTATATGTCAGCTAACTCCCTTATGGTTTCAATCAATGCTTCTTTTAGTGGCACATCATTTTTAATCTGACCACTGCCATCACAGATAAGACAGGTACACTGTACTTCACCTGGTGATATTTCATGGATCAATGTATTTGCAAGCCCACTGGACAGAATTGCCGTGTTATTTTTCTGCAATTGTTTCCTGACAAATTCTGATAATACCCCTGTACCATTACATTCAGAACAAGCCACCTTCCTGGTAACAAAATATTCTCTATCATGTCGCGCTTTATCTGTTTTCATTATTTGTCTCCTTAATCCATCTCACTTTTTTGTCTTGAAAATCAGCTAATGCTATCTCCTGAGTTCTGTAGGTCTGTAAACTAATAGATGTAGTCTGACTGTTTCTAAAGTGGTAGCAGTCAGTATCAGTGGAGTAGAGCAATAGAATATGTTGATTAACATTTTTAACCATAATTATCTTTCTCTTGGTTGAACTAAATTTGGTCGTTGTAGTTGGTTTCTCTTTTAATTCATCCCTGGTTGATTCATCTCTGGCCTTGATGGCTTCATCCCTGGTTGCAAAATTTGTAGATGAGCCATCTTCTGTCTTGAATGTCCAATATCCCGGCAAATGGATATCAGCCATACTGTTGTAATAAGCCGGAACGTAATAAATTGCGTAACGGTCATTCATTCCCTTAATCATTCCGGTTACCTCCTGTAAAATATTTTTACCCTGTATCTCTCTGCCAGGTTTCATCTTTTGATACCCTCTATCCACATCACCCTGTTGTTTATAAAACTAACCAGTGCCTCATCTGCAGTTCTGTAGTTTTTTGAACTGACAAG
>QNEM01000186.1 GCA_003645215.1 Gammaproteobacteria bacterium | reverse complement strand
TTAAACCAAAGCGAATCACACCCTGACCACTGATCGCTTCACCGACCTTGAACATAGCGCTCATGCTAAAGACGACCTGTAAGCCGATCCCGATCCCGAAAATTATTAATCCGGACAGGTAAAGAGGTGCATCAAGTATCGGGATATAATTACTCATCAGTGCGTTGGCGCTGCCAAAAAAGGGCGAAATTGCAATAATTGCGGTACCCACCAAGACAACAACAAAGATCATTCTGGCGAGCCAGGGAAATATTGATCGACTATTAAGACACCACAAGACACTGGCAAAAGACAATATCCATACCAGTGAAGAAAGATTTACATGAATAACCAATGCCGTGTGAAAAAAATCTGTAAAAGGGATTATTTCACCAATCATCGGTGTCCTGGAAAGAACCAGTAGTACAGAGAAAATTCCTGCTCCCAATAATGTGAGCACAGCCAACCAGAGCCAGGCAATAGCCAGGCTCCTTCTGTAATCAGTTGGAACATCAAGGGTATAGTTATAAAGCATTATTTTGCAAAATCCAGAAACAGATGACGGCGGGAATAATACCCGAGATATTATTTAGTATTGTAAATTATTGGCGAAAGAAAATCGGGTAAAGCACAAGTTTTTAAAAAACATTGAAATGATCGTATATATCGAAATAATCCAGGTATCAAAGGGGAATGCTAACTTTGTTCACCCCACCAGGCCATGAATTCTTCAAAATTGATCATATTATTATTTCCAGTATCAATTTTGTTGAAGCCTTCCTGTAATTGCTCGTCAGACAAATTTAACCCGAGACTTTTGATCAATTCTGCAAACTCGGAATATTCCAGGACCCCATTATTATTAGTATCGAAGTTGGTAAAATATGTCAGCATTTCTTCATGATCATACTCATTCATATTAATCGCCTTTATCTATGATTTTCTAACAATTAGCAGTTTAGACCAATCAGGGGGGCAGAACCAAGAGATGGTTTTCTGTTTTGGCATTCTGATCAGGGCTGGAGCCTGGTCCTGTGGTTCAGAAATCCGGATCACATTAAAAAACTGTAAATGTTTGAATATTAAAAAAATATCAGTTAATTGATATACATCAATAACAATTTATTGATAGTCAATTACCATCTGAATGGGGCTGTTTTCCCCGCCATAGGTCTTTACAATCAGGGGCTCTAAAGGCTCATTGAAGTGTGTGTATAATATGATTTCTATAGACAATACAATGCAATCAACAGTGACCAGAGCAATCAGTCGTAGGCAATTTCTTCGTGGTAATTTCCACAAGGAAAAGGAGGATGTTCGTCCGCCCTGGGCCTTGCCGGAAAATGATTTCATAAACACATGTTCCCGCTGCGGTGAATGCGAAGACAAGTGTCCGGAAAAGATTATTGTCAAAGGTGATGGGGGGTTCCCCAGTATCAATTTCGACCTTGGCGGCTGCACTTTCTGTGAAGAATGTGTGGATGTCTGTAAAACCAGTGCAATAGTCAAGACGCATGCCGAAGCTCCGCCCTGGGCATTGAAGGCCCAGATCGGACAAAGTTGTGTCGCTAAAAAAGGAGTGGAGTGTCGTATCTGTGGTGATAGTTGTGAGGTGGAAGCGATCCATTTCCGCTACGCGCTCGGGGCGGTTGCTCAGCCGGAAATAAACGACTCGACCTGCACAGGATGCGGCGCTTGCGTTGCTGATTGTCCCGTTAATGCAGTCGACATAAGAAACTAAATAGATATATATTATTGGAGAACACGATGGCAGACATATCTTCAGAAGTTGACAAAAAGGCTGAACGGAATGTGTTCCTGTTTCTGGTCGTATTTCTGGCACCGATAGTAGCTGTTGCTATTACTGCCACCTTGGGATTTTCCATATGGTTCACCCAGCTGATTGTGGGGCCTCCTGGAAACTAATCTAACACTTTTAATTTGGCGAATAGTACTTATAAATGAATAACGAAACCCATATAGCCAGTCTCGTGGTGCATTACGATCCTGAACGAACTGCCGAGATAAGCAAAATAATCGCATCATTACCGGGCACCGAGTTACATGACGTAGAAGCACCCGGAAAGTTTGTTGTACTGCTCGAAGCAGACAGCGAAAAACTAATTTCAGACAACATTAATACCATAAGTGTGTCGGCGGGGGTTTATTCTGCCTCTTTGGTCTACCACCATCATGAACCGGCTGCAGCACTAGCCGAGGAGATAAACACATGAGCACAACCCGTAGAGAATTTATCCGAAATTCTGCCCTGGGCGTTGCCACCGCAGCGGCCGGCACCAGTCTATCCGTTTCTGCAACTAATCTTGTCACCGACTCTGCCTACACAAAACTGAAATGGTCGAAAGCACCCTGTCGTTTTTGTGGCACCGGTTGCAGTGTCAATGTAGCGACCAAGGACGGCAAGGTGGTCGCCACTCACGGTGATATCAAGTCCGAAGTCAACAAGGGACTGAACTGTATCAAGGGTTATTTCCTGTCTAAAATTATGTACGGTGAGGATCGGCTCACCAGCCCCCTGCTACGCATGAAAAACGGCAAGTACGACAAAAACGGTGACTTCGAAGCTGTAAGTTGGGAACAGGCCTTCGACATTATGGAAGAAAAATTCAAGAAGGCTTTGAAAGACAAAGGCCCAACATCAGTCGGAATGTTTGGCTCTGGCCAGTGGACCGTAATGGAAGGTTATGCTGCCTCGAAATTATTCAAGGCGGGATTCAGAACTAATAACCTGGATCCAAACGCGCGCCATTGTATGGCATCTGCGGTAGGTGGCTTTATGCGCACCTTCGGCATTGATGAACCCATGGGATGTTACGACGACATGGAACATGCAGATGCCATCGTATTATGGGGTTCCAATATGGCCGAGATGCATCCCATTTTATGGACCCGCGTCACTGACCGTCGCCTCAGCGCACCTCATGTCAGGGTTGCCGTGTTGTCCACCTTCCGTCATCGTAGTTGTGACCTGGCGGATAATGAAATGATATTTACGCCACAGACCGATCTGGCAATCCTCAATTTTATCGCCAACTATATTATTGAAAACGATGCAGTGAATTGGGACTTCGTCAACAAACATACCAATTTCAAGCTGGGAAATACGGATATTGGTTATGGCCTGCGACCGGAAAATCCCCTGCAAAAGAAGGCAAAGAATGCCGACAAGGCCGGTGGTTCGAAACCCATTGATTTTGATACCTATGCGAAGTTCGTCAAAGACTATGATGTAGAAAGTGTCTCTGAACTGTCAGGCGTACCGGAAGAAAACCTGATTGAACTAGCCAAGATGTATGCCGATCCGGACACCAAGGTCACATCTTTCTGGACAATGGGTTTTAACCAACACGCGCGCGGCGTCTGGGCCAATAATCTTGTCTACAACATACACCTTCTGACCGGCAAGATCTCCGAACCGGGGAACAGTCCGTTCTCTCTGACTGGACAACCCTCTGCTTGCGGTACTGCGCGCGAAGTAGGTACCTTTTCCCATCGCCTGCCAGCAGACATGGTGGTCAAGAAAAAGGCACACCGGGACATTGCTGAAAAAATCTGGAATCTGCCGGAGGGCACTATTGAAGCCAAACCAGGCTATCACGCCGTTTTGCAGAATCGCATGCTGAAGGACGGTAAGCTCAATGCCTACTGGGTAATGTGCAATAACAATATGCAGGCGGCAGCTAACCTGAATGAAGAAACCTTTCCAGGCTATCGTAACCCGGATAATTTTATCGTCGTCTCTGATCCCTATCCCACCGTTACTGCACAGGCCGCTGATTTAATCCTGCCAACGGCCATGTGGGTAGAAAAGGAAGGTGCCTACGGTAATGCTGAGCGACGTACACAAACCTGGTATCAGATGATTGATGCCCCGGGTGAATCAAAATCTGATTTGTGGCAACTCGTCGAGTTTTCAAAACGCTTCAAGACAGAAGATGTCTGGACAGAAGAACTGCTGGCGAAAAAACCGGAACACCGTGGCAAAACCCTTTACGAAGTACTGTTCACAAACGGTCAAGTTGATAAATTCCCTCTGGCTGATATAAGCAAGGATCACCCAAACCAGGAAGC
Source organism: Gammaproteobacteria bacterium (assembly GCA_003645215.1). GTDB lineage: Bacteria > Pseudomonadota > Gammaproteobacteria > Eutrophobiales > Eutrophobiaceae > SMWN01. Next base: position 500 of record QNEM01000186.1, on the reverse strand, counting down.
CAACGATTTCGGTTTTTATATTCAGAAAGGTCTGTTCGAAGAGTACGCGACTTTTGGCCGTGGCCATGCACACGATCTGGCACCGTATGATCGTTACCATCAGACACGTGGCTTACGCTGGCCAGTGGTCGATGGTAAAGAAACGCTTTGGCGTTTTCGTGAAGGTTATGACCCCTATGTAAAGGCCGGTACCGACATACAGTTTTATGGTAACAAGGACAATCGGGCAAATATTTTTGCCCTGCCCTACGAACCCCCTGCTGAATCACCGGACAAAGAATACCCGTTCTGGCTATCCACGGGTCGCGTACTGGAACACTGGCATTCCGGTTCCATGACCCAACGTGTTCCCGAGTTGTATCGGGCCGTTCCCGATGCGGTTTGTTACATGCATCCGGATGATGCCAAGGATCAGGGTCTTAGACGTGGTTCGAAAGTAAAAATTGTCTCTCGACGTGGTGAGATGGTCACAATGGTCGAGACCCGCGGTCGTAATAAAC
>QNEM01000185.1 GCA_003645215.1 Gammaproteobacteria bacterium | reverse complement strand
TGCATCTGTTGCGTGAATTCGCCATGGACCGGTTTCGAAGTTCACGCTGGTTTGCCTGGTTTACCGGTGTGCCGATGCTCTGGTTGGTCTTTGCTGCAGGTATTTCAGGCTACTGGATGGTATGGGATCAACTTGCACAATATATTGCCATTGCCACAGCTGAATTATTTGATTCGCTTCCATTCTTTGGTGAATCCATTGCACGTAATTTTCTGACAGATGAAAAGTTGAGTGGCCGATTTTTCACATTAATGGTCTTTATGCACATTGCCTTGCCTTTGTTCCTGCTATTTATCATGTGGATCCACATCCAGAGACATACCTCACCCAAGGTTAACCCGCCAAAGGGACTCGCTGTAGGAACATTCAGTATGTTATTGATACTCTCCTTCATAAAACCAGCAGTGAGCCAGCCAGCCGCTGATTTAACCATTGTGCCTGCCACCGTTAACCTGGACTGGTTTTATATGCCTATATATCCCTTCCTGAACGATGTTCCGGTGATAACGGTCTGGCTCGTTCTTGTTGGAGCAACAGTATTATTGATGATGATGCCGTGGATCCCGCCTGGCAAACGTGCGCCGATTGCAGTTGTCAATCTTGATAATTGCAATGGCTGTACTCGATGTGCTACAGATTGTCCTTTTAGTGCGATTGACATGGAACCACGTAGTGATGGCAGTGTATATAGACAAGAAGCTGTTGTTGATGCCAGTCATTGCACCAGTTGCGGCATTTGTGTTGGTGCCTGTCCGACAGCAACCCCCTTCAAAAGACGAGTTGAACAATCACCCGGTATTGAGCTGCCAACAGATACCATAAAAGAATTGAAAGAAAAGACCATCGATGTATCAGATAAGCTGACAGGGGACGGCAGGGTTATTGTCTATGGTTGCCAAAACAGCCTGGATCCTTCAGCAATGGCAGATTCTGAAGTTGGTGTTGTGACGATGCCCTGCATCGGCATGCTACCCCTGGCATTTGTTGATTTCGTACTATCAAGGAAACTGGCTGATGGTGTCTTCCTGACGGGTTGTCGCGACGGTGATTGTAGCTTTCGCCTGGGGATCAAGTGGACTGAGGAACGTCTCATCGGAGAGCGTGATCCTCGCTTGCGTAAGCGGGTAGATCAGCGACGAATTGGAAAATTTTGGGCAGGACTTACCCGGCGCAAGGAATTTTTCAGGGAATTGTCAGCATTTCGTTTGCGTCTGAAAGAGCTGGCACCAGAACAAGCTGAAAACAGGGATAATCAAACAGAAAATAGTGAGAAAATGGATGCCTAAGATACGTTATATTCTCGGACAGACCATTGCATTTATTTTTTTTGCAATTGGGCTTGCGTATTTTTCGAATTCTCCCAGTTACACCTACCATGATCCGGAAATGGCATTGATTATGGTGAGCTTTAGTCATGCCGCCGAACGTATAGAAGAATGTCGACGTTTCACAGCGGAAGAGACTGCAGCCCTGGCCCCCAATATGCGCCGACCTATGGATTGTCCAAGAGCAAGGCTGCCACTACATGTTGAAGTCATCATGGATGGCCACACCCTGTTAAGTAAATCATATAATCCAACAGGCCTGTCAAAAGATGGTTCTGCTTCCGTTTATGAAAGCATCCCGGTTAAACCTGGTCAGCACCAGGTAATTGCAAAACTCAGGGACAGTCATCGGCAAGATGGTTTTGATTATGAGAGCAATGTATCCTTTAACCTAAACCCAAGAGAACTTTTCGTGATAGATTTTCGTGAAGAACTGGGTGGCTTTTATTATCAGTGAGATGAATGCAATGAATTTAGTTGAATGGCGTGACGAATTCAAAATCGGTATTGAAGAGGTTGATTTTGAACACCAGGAATTGATCGAATTGATCAATGAATTATATGCTGAAACAAAGAAAGAAGACTCTGCTCTGGCTGTTATGGATTGTCTGGAAGAAATCTTTGCAAAGATCTCGGCACATTTTGCTCTGGAAGAAAAGGTGATGAGAGATTTACAATATGATGAGTACGAGGATCACAAGGAAGACCATGAGCTACTTTTGGACAGCATAATGGATATCATGGATGAATATGCGGACGATACCGGGCTAGATGAAGAAGAATTTGCAGACCGGTTGAATAACTGGTTTGTCAGGCACTTCAGTACAAAAGACGCAAGAATGCACAGGTTTTTACATCACTAATATTTTTTTAAAATCAGGAGGTAGTAACATGTTTAAAACTAGAACTTTATTATTATTGGCAACACTGATAAGTATGCCATTGACATCATATGCCGCTGGCGATGCTGCAGCGGGAAAATCCAAAGCTACAACCTGTGCCATGTGTCATGGTGCAGCGGGTATCAGCTCCAATGATATCTGGCCAAACCTTGCAGGACAAAAGCCGGGTTATCTGAAAAAACAAATGAAGGCATTCAAAGATGGCTCACGTAAAGATCCGATGATGTCACCTATGGCAGCGCCATTAAGCGATGAGGACATTGATAACCTGGCAGCTTATTTTAGTAGCTTGTAATAGAAGTTAGTATTGATAGGAAGAATGTTGGTATACAGCCAGCATTCTTCTTTTCTTTTCTTATTTCATATCGATTAGACGATATTAGTAGCACTGGTGCAGCTACCTTATTTTTATACCTAAAATCGTCCATTCATTGATTTAGAACAAAATACTTCCTTTCTAAATAGTTAACATCTTTTCTGGAGAAGTGGGCTTTTAAACTGTGGTGTTATCGCCACTCGTTTCCATCGTGCTCAACAACTGGATTCAAATAATAATAAAGGTCTTCTTTAAACGTTAGGTGAAGAGCAATCAATGGGCATCTTTATTTTGACTAACATATTGAGGTAAAACATGAAAAATTCACCAGTATATTTTATAAAATTATTATCTGTCATCGTTCCAATTATAGTATTTCCAATTTCTGTTTTTGCAGAAGGAGGACTGGAAGGGATTGAAGTTGGCGTTCAATCTAATATCAAAGGTATGGAACGGGTCAAACAGAAACTTGTTAATCCACCTTTCCTGCCTGAACACGATCAGGTGGCAAAAGGTGGGCCAAAGATTGTAGAAGTAGAGCTTATCGTTGTCGAAAAGGAAATAGAAATTTCCTCGGGTGTATTTGTACAAGCGATGACCTTTAATGGCACCAATCCTGGCCCCATGATGGTAGTTCACCAAGGTGACTATGTTGAGTTAACACTTAAAAATCCAAAGACAAATTCGATGGCACATAATATCGATTTTCACGCCTCTAGTGGCGCATTGGGTGGTGGTGCTTTGACACTGGTTGCGCCTGGCCAGGAAGTTGTCCTGCGTTTTAAGGCAGATCGAGCTGGCGTGTTTGTCTATCATTGTGCACCTGGTGGCATCATGATCCCTTATCATGTGGTTTCTGGTATGTACGGAGCACTGATGGTATTACCCCGCGACGGCTTGAAAGATGCTCAAGGTAAATCCGTGACTTATGACAAAGCCTACTATATTGGTGAACAAGGCTGGTACATTCCGAAGGCAGCTGGTAGCGGCAGATATTTACGCTATAACAGTCCAGTTGAAGCAATGGCCGATGTACTTGAGGTTATGAAAGGCCTGAACCCAACCCATATCACATTTAATGGTAAGGTTGGCGCATTAACTGGCGACAACGCCATGAAGGCAAAAGTCGGCGAAACAGTATTATTCCTGCACTCACAAGCAAATGAAGATACCCGCATCCATTTAATCGGCGGTCATGGTGACCTGGTTTGGCCTGGCGGCTCATTCGCTAACACACCTACTATTGACCGTGAAACATGGTCTATTAACGGTGGCGAAGCAGGTGCTGCGATGTATACTTTTAAACAACCTGGCCTCTACGCCTATGTTAACCACAACCTGATCGAAGCTATCGTACTTGGTGCGGCAGCACATGTCTCGGTGGAAGGTAAATGGAATAATGACCTGATGGAACAGATTGAGTCACCAAGACCTATTAAGTAACAAAAAAAGTAATGGCTAACAAAATGTATAGCCGAAAATATGTAAGGGTCATCTTTTTGCTTGCTGTATTTCACAGCGCAACCATATCCGGGGAAGCTTTTGCTTCCCCGGCATCTTCTTCACAAGATAGTAAAACGGACGAACGTATTGAATATGCAGTTTCACTGAACTCGATAGCATCCACCCTGATGAATTGGTACGGAAGTCTGATCACAACAAATAATACTCAGACTGTAGAGCAACAGGCCAATATTGAAAACATCAGACTCTCATTAACCAGTCAATCATGGAATGAGTCTCGAACTGTTTATCCTGAAAGGATCACCAGCATTCAAATCATGAGTGCTGATATGAATAAGCATGATTCCCCTGGTCAATATCAGTTTGAAGTGGAAGTATTGATAACATATATGCAGTCTGGGACACCTCAGAACAAACTGATTCATGAGATATTTTTGTTTCAAACATCAGATTCAAGTAAGCCGGAAATAATACAAATCACGAGGCTCACCTCCCATATAGAAAAAAGTACGAGTGACTCCAGTCAGATAGCAACATTCAAGCGTCATTATTACAAAAGCCGGGAATTTGCATAT
>QNEM01000184.1 GCA_003645215.1 Gammaproteobacteria bacterium | reverse complement strand
TGTATTAACAGGTGGTGTAACTCTAGATACAGTTATTCCAACAACTCAATTAACTTTGAGAGATAGATTAAATGAACTTGGTTTTCACTTAGTATCTGGGGTAGAGAACACTAAACACGACAATAATTAATTATGATCACACTTAATCAACACAGAAACGGAATCACTCAGGCGGCAATCGCTAGATATTCAGATGACGCTCCAGTAAGAGCTGGTTTATCACCGTTTTTTCCTTCTCAAACTACAACTGCAAAGCAGGTAAGCATTGAGGTTGAAAGAAACAGACAATTAATTGCTGTAGATGTACAAAGAAGTACCGACCCAAACAGAAACACATTCAGTAAGTCAACTGAAAAGCTTTTTGTCCCTCCTTTTTATAACGAGGCTTGGGATTTCACTTCAATGGACAGATACGATGTCACTTTTGGTGTAAACGCCGCACCGTCACATCAAGACGCTGTTAATATGATTACATATGCAGCAAATAGATTAGCTTCAATGAGAGCTAAGATAAATAGAGCTATTGAGCTCCAGAGAGCTCAGGCAGTTACTTCTGGAATTGTTCAGCTAGTAAACGGTGATAATATCGACTATAAAAGAAAAGCAGCTTCAGTAGGTGCTGTCGTAGCTTCAGGAAACTGGACCGCTTCAACAGGAGACCCTGCGAAAGACATCGAAGTTGGGTGTAATTTCCTAAGAGAAGAAGGACTTTCGTCTGTATCTAATGTACATTGTATTTTAGGTCAAGACGCTTTTTCTGCTTTTATGAATAACGATGCTATTAAAGAGAAAGCAGATTTCAGACGAATTTCAAGACTAGAGCTTGGAATGCCACAGTTTGACAATGTTACTGGTCTTGTATTTCACGGACAATTAGGTACAGCAGATTACAAAGTAAATATCTGGACCTACAATGAGTTCTATGAAGCTGCAAACGGTGACAAGACAAAGTATATCGATGCTGATAAGATGATTCTTATTCCAGAAGATTTTAAAGGAACGACAGCTTATGCAGGAACTCCATTAATCGTTAGAGATTTAGGCAACGCAGAATACCCTGCTTATATTTCACAAAACGAGGGTGAGTTCACTGTTAATAATTATATTGACCAGGTAAAGAAAGCTCATTGGTTTGAAATCGCATCTGCTCCACTTGCTGTTCCAGTTAGTGTAGATAGACTTTATACTTTAGCTGTATTAACTACTTAAAAAAGTAAATTATGAAATATAAAGTGAACGTAATCGCTATTTCATTAAACAGAAATAAGGTAGCTAAGTTTGGAGATATTATTGATTCAAGCCAGCTGCCGAATCCTGATAATGGAAATCAGCTGGTTAAAGAAGGGTATCTCAAGAATGTTAAAGAAGTTGAGACGGAAGTAGAAGTTGAGACGGAAGTAGAAGTTGAGACGGAAGAATCTCTTGAAGATAAATTAAATAAGCTTAACAAAGCGCAGATTAAAGAGTATGCTATCGAGAATGGTATTGACTTTAATCCTGACGCAAAGAAAGCGGATTTAGTTGCCGAAGTTCTTAAAAATTCTGATTAAAAGCTATGTCTGGAAAGATTCTTGCATTGGCTCGTGAGGATTCACGAAAGTATATAACCAAAGGCGGGTTTGAAAGTGATATTACTATCAAGACCGCTGATGGTTCTTTGACAGTATCTTTAACTGGTTTTGCTACAAAGCATCATATTAGTTTTGATACCGATGGTACTTTGATTAATGCTAAGAACGCTCACATTTGTATAAGTGAAATAGAGCTTAATAAATTGAGTTTTCCTGTAAGAGTAGATGAAGAGGTTATGCTGCTTAATTGTATTGTAACATTCGCAGATAGTAGCTCAGTAATTAAGACCTATATAGTGAGAGAAAATTATCCAAACGAAACGCTTGGATTAATAGTATGTATTTTAGGAGATTATAATGCCAGTTAGAATAGCAGAAGCCATACCGCAACAGAATTTTGAAGCAATAAGTCTTTTTATCGCTTCGCAACTACTTTTGGAGTTAGACAATCAAAAAGTTTTACAGGGATTTGAAGAAGATTTCGGTGTATTTTTGGAGAGAGGCACAAGTGTAGATGCTAGGGAGAGCGATGTTGTTTTAAGCGTACTATTTAGCTCAATGAATTTAGATTCAAAGACACAATTTGACGCTATGTATATTGGCTCTTACTTTATAGACGTATATACATCAGGAAAAGCTGACCCAACTACATCTGGTGATAGAGTTACTGGATTACTATTAATGAAGTACTTAGGATTGTGTAGATATATTTTTGAATCTCACAAATTAAAAGATTCTATCCCTCCAGACTTGAGATTAAATATGTCGGTAATTTCTATTAATACGCTTGACCCGACAAATAATCAAGATGCTAATTTTTCAAGAATGGGCAGACTTGTTTTGGAGATAAAATTTGTAGAATCTCAGGATGTTTTTCTTGGGGTTCTTTTGGATAACAACTTTACGAATATAAAATTACAAGATACCGATGACGGTTATCAATTAATACTTAATTAAAAAATTATGACAGCAATATCAACAGCAATAGGTCTTGAAAGACGAAGCAGAGTGTCTGGCTATAAAATCAAGAAAGGATTTTTCGACCAAGAAACTCCTAACAGACCTCAGATTATAGCAGTTTTTGGTGAAGCAAACGAGGCTAACCAATCAGGATTATCTGTAACTGCAAAAGAAATTACATCAGCTCAAGAGGCTGGTGAAGAATATGGATACGGAAGTCCAATCCATCAAATAATGAGAATATTAAGACCAATATCTGGAAGCGGAGTTGGTGGTATTCCTACTATTATATTTCCTCAGATATCTGATGTAGGAGCAACAAAGACAACGATTGAAATAACCGTTACCGGCACAGCAACCAAGAATGCTACACACAATTTAGTTATAGGCGGACGTTCTGGAATTGATTTTCAGAACTATGATTTCTCTGTTGTTACCGATGATGATGCCTCAGCAATAGGCGATAAGATTGCAGATGCTGTCAATAGTGTTTTAGGCTCACCGATGGTAGCTATAAATGCCATAGGTGTAGTGACGCTAACTTCTAAATGGGAAGGAGCAACTTCAGCAGAGCTTAATGCTTATATAGATACAGGCTCAGAAGCAGCGGGAATAGTATATGCAGAAACAGATAAAGTAGATGGCGCAGGAGCTGTTGATTTAGCAGCATCTTTTTCTCAGTTTGGAGATACCTGGTACACGACTTGTATTAATTCTTATGGTACTGCTCAGCTAGATGCTTTTGAACAATTTAACGGAGTTCCTGATCCAGACAATCCTACAGGAAGATGGGTTGGTGAGATATTCAAACCATTTGTAGCTCTATTCGGAAGTGTTTTAGACGATAAAGATGATTTAGTGGCTATAACAGACTTGGCAGCTAGAGTGGACCAGGTAACAAACGTTTTATGCGCAGCACCTAAATCACTAGGACTTGCTTTTGAAGCAGCTGCAAACGCTTGCACTGTTTATGCAAGAATTGCTCAAGACACACCTCACTTAGATGTAAACAATAAATCATATCCAGATATGCCAGTTCCAGCAGATGGAGTTATTGGCGATATGAGTGATTATAATAACAGAGATTTCTTATTAAAGAAAGGTTGTTCAACAGTAACTTTGGATAAAGGGGCTTATAAGTTCCAGGATTTTGTTACTACTTATCATCCTGATGGTGAAGTACCATTACAGTATGCTTATGTTAGAAACCTTAATCTTGATGGAAATATAGCTTTTGGATATCAAATTCTTGAAGAGATTACTGTAAAAGACCACGTGCTGGTTTTAGATAGCCAAGTAACTGACGCAAATAAATCAGTAAAGCCAAAACAATGGAAAGCTGTTTTATTTAGTTACTTTGATGATATGGCAATTAGAGCTTTAATAAAAGACCCTGAGTTCTCGAAAGATAGCTTATTGGTAGAGATTAATGCTACTAATCCAGACAGGTTCGATACGTTCTTTAGATATAGAAGAACAGGTGTTGCAAGAATAGAATCAACAGATGTTGAAGCTGGATTTTAATAAATAATATTTAAAAACAAAAAATTATGCCAAAATATATCGGTGGGGATATTATCGAAATAACTTGTAACCACCCAAGTTTAGGAGAGTTTAGATTTCAAGCGAAATCCAACGAGTCATTCACACTTGATCCAGGCGGGTTGCGTTCTAATGATGATGCTAATTTAGTAACAGGTTCTGGAAGTATGATTGACCAAGTAAATAGGGTTCGTTGGAGTATGGAAGGACCAATTGCTGTAGATGTAGATTCAGGAAACGAACTTGACGGTTTGCCTGATTTAGCAGAGAGCAGTGATCTCGGTACGTGGACAATAACACATATTTCTGGAGTTATCTGGACAGGGTTAGGGAAAGTAGTTGGTGACTTAAATACCGATACCAATAACGCTCAGATGACTTTAAAAGTTGCTGGAAGTGGTAAATTGCAGAAAATAAGTTAATCTAATTGAATAAAAAAGTATGGAAAATATTAGAGACAAAGAATCTGTTATATCAACTGAAGTAGCTTTAAAAGAAATAAATGATTTC
>QNEM01000183.1 GCA_003645215.1 Gammaproteobacteria bacterium | reverse complement strand
TTAAATTACTTGCAGAGACCTCATCATCTTTTGCAGATGTCAAAGTAGAGGATCGCTCCATGGTCTGGAATACCGATCTTGTTGAAACACTGGAACTGGAAAACCTTCTACAGTGTGCAACAGTCAGTATTGTCGGTGCTGAAAACCGCAAAGAGAGTCGCGGCGGACATGCGCGAGAAGATTTCTCGGAACGGGATGATGAAAACTGGATGAAACATACATTGGCCTGGTTGGACGATGATTACAAAGTAAGCTTCGACTACCGTCCAGTACATATGTATACATTGACAGATGAAGTGGAAGTCTTTCCACCAAAGAAACGAGTCTATTAAAAATGAAGCGTAATAACGTGAAAAGTAAAACGATTATGATTAAACAGATTGTTAGTATAACTCAAGAGATAGTACCTGGCGTTGGTATGAGCATACAAGCGTGCGTTTTTCAAACTTCACTTATCACCCTTCACTTTTCACATTTTACGGAGTAAACCAATGGCTGAATTTACACTTCCAAAGAATTCAAAAATTGAAAAGGGAAAAACCATTGCTGCTGCCAATGGTGCAAAGAATAAAAAGGTATTCCACGTTTATCGGTGGGAACCTGATTCAGGTAACAACCCAAGAATGGATACTTATGAAATCGATCTGGATAAATGTGGACCCATGGTGCTTGACGCCATTATCTATATCAAGAATGAACTCGATACGACATTAACATTCCGTCGTTCGTGCCGGGAAGGTATTTGTGGTTCGTGTTCAATGAATATTGGTGGCACGAATACATTAGCCTGTACCAAGGCCATTGAAGAATACAAAGGTGATATCAAGATTTATCCATTACCTCATCTACCAGTGGTTAAGGATTTAGTACCAGATCTGACAAATTTTTATGCACAATATGCTTCCATTAAACCATGGATACAGACTCAATCGCCTCCTCCACCTGATCGTGAACGTCTGCAATCAAAAGAAGAACGGGAAGAACTGGACGGACTTTATGAATGTATCCTCTGTGCCTGTTGTTCTACCAGTTGTCCGAGTTACTGGTGGAACAGTGATCGCTATTTAGGCCCAGCGACATTGTTACAAGCCTACCGCTGGATTGCAGACAGTCGTGACGAAAATACCGGTGAGCGTCTGGATGAACTTGAAGACCCTTTCAGATTGTATCGTTGTCATACCATCATGAATTGCACCAATACCTGCCCTAAAGGTTTGAATCCAGCCAAGGCAATCGGCGAAATCAAAAAACTGCTGGTTGAACGCTCTGTATAAGTTTCACTGATGAGTCAACGCTGTAGCCAACGTTCTAGGCTTCTCTGGCGTTGCCGACGAGGTATACGGGAGATGGATATCCTGTTACAAGGCTACCTTGAGACTCACTATGATGACGCCTCCGAATCAGAACAACAGGCATTTGAAGCCCTGTTGGATGAGGCTGATCTGGATATACTCTCCTGGATCATGAAAAAAACACAACCCGACGAAAATTATGTCAATATCATCAATGTTATTCGCCAGTTTGCCGAGCATGCAAAATTAAACGCGAAACAATAACTACATGTTAAGCAACTATACAATTTCCGACCTTTCATATCTTGCTATCATTGAAATCAGTGGGGCTGATGCTGAATCATTTCTGAATGCGCAATTTACCAGTAATATTAAAAGACACTCTGAACACCAACTACAGTTTTCTGCATGGTGTAATCCTAAAGGTCAGGTTAAAACAACCTTCTATATTTATCGTCATGCTGATAATTTCTACATTCTGTTACCAGAAGAATTAAAAGTATCGTTTCTTAAACAGTTAAGTATGTACATCTTACGTGCTGATGTGCAGTTAACTGATCTGAGTGATTCACATAGCAGGCTTGGGCTTTGCCTGGAGAAATCAGATATCCTGAATCAGTTACCTGATAATCTGGCTGTATTACCACTGGCATCAACAGAAACTGAACCATCGTCCAGGCAATCACGATATATCATTATTTTTGATAATGAACAGGAAGGATCTGTACGGGAGACCCTGACTGAGCAACTTGTAGATACTGATTCATCCGTGTGGCAAGGTCTGGACATTCAAGCAGGAGTTCCCTGGCTCACACAGGAAACGGCTGAAAAGTTTTTACCACAGATGCTAAATCTGGACTTGATGGAAGCACTGGATTATCAGAAGGGTTGTTATCCAGGGCAGGAAATCATCGCGCGTTTACACTATCGAGGTGAGCTTAAACGTAATCTTTACCTGGCAACGTGCGCATTGAAAGAAACGCCTGAGAAAGTAACACCTGTATCCGGGACAAGTATAGTTTCATCAGACAAGACCGTTGGTACAGTTATCCAGGCTCAAACAGATGTTGAAACAACTTATCTGCTCGCCGTTATCAATAATGATTCGATTCAGGATAGTCTATTCTTATATAACACTGATGGGCCACGGCTCACGGTTAGTTCACTCATAAAGCAAACTGATTAATCGTGTCTAGCCTGTTCAAACCTGCCTGGTGGTTGCCTGGCGCCCATGCACAAACCATCTGGCCCAGCCTGATGAGAACACCCATTGAAATTGAAACCCGGGAGGAACGACTGACACTTCCAGATGGTGATTTTATTGATCTTGAATGGACAATGAATGAATCAGATAAAAAAATAATTGTGCTGCATGGTCTGGAAGGCTCGATTGAATCCAGTTATGCCAGGGGCATCCTCAAAGCTATACAGGATCAAGGCTGGCAAGCTGTATTTATGCACTTCAGGGGTTGCAGTGGTGAACACAATATTGAAGACCGTAGTTATCATTCTGGAGAAACGTCAGATATACGATTCCTGATTGATACACTCACCACTCGTGATCCGAATGTACGACTTTGTGCAATCGGCTATTCTCTGGGTGGTAATGCACTATTAAAATACCTGGGTGAAACACGGAATGATTCAAAACTGGAATCTGCTGTCACGGTCTCCGTACCCTATAAGCTGGAAAGATGTTCCCAGAAACTCAAAAAAGGATTCTCCAGGATCTATCAACGCCATCTGGTTAGTCGATTACTGAATAAAACCAGAGACAAATTTATAGATCGGCAACCACCTTTTGATCTCTCACAGCTCCATCGCTGGAAAACGTTTCAGTTATTTGACCATCATGTCACAGCCCCTTTACACGGTTTTGAAAGCGGCCATGATTACTATACACAGTGTAGTTCTTATCAATTTCTAAAATATATCACAACACCAGCTTTACTCATTCATGCGCTGGATGATCCATTTATGACCAGGGATGTCATTCCAAAGCCTGAAGATCTATCAGAAAGCATCCAACTGGAACTTTCAAATCATGGTGGACATGTGGGGTTTGTAAGTGGAAATACACCATGGAATGCAAAATATTGGCTGGAACAACGTATTCCGGAATTTCTGGGTACTTATCTGGACTAATAGCAGGTAAGATTTCATAAAATATTAATCACATTAAGGAATTTGTTTTATATGTTCTCTACCCGACTATTTTTTTCGTCTGTTTTTATCGTCTGTGCAGGACTACTGGGATTCGGTCTCTATCTTGAACATGTGGTTGGCCTCGAACCTTGTCCACTGTGTGTGTTTCAACGCGTTACCTATATTGTAATTGCCCTGTTTGCACTCATTGGCGCAATACATAATCCACAGAAACTGTTTGAGAGAATCTATACTGGCTTGATACTTATCGCTTCACTTTGTGGCGCAGGCATCGCAGGTCGTCAGATATGGTTGCAACATCTTCCCGCAGACAAGGTCCCTGAATGCGGTCCGGGACTTGAGTACATGCTTGATGTCTTTCCTTTTACCGATGCACTTAGAATGGTACTCAGCGGGTCTGGAGAATGTGCAGAAATACAGTGGACTTTCCTGAGTTTCAGTATTGCTGAATGGAGCATAGTCTGTTTTACAGGTCTGACAATTGTATGTTTAGCCAGCCTAATATATCGAAAATAGAAATTACACTGCATGGTTCCCTGTAACCTGAAATAATAATTCAACAAGTATCTAACACTTAATTATGTATAAATAAAATGGGATAATAATTTTATATGTATGGTGTTTATATGGTTTTATTTGGTTGCTTACTGAACATACCTTTAATTATTTTTATATATTTCTGTATTGCAAAACCTGCTTACAAACGAATTAATAAAAAACACAGCAAGTATATAGTTTTCGCAATATCGTCCACCATCCTGGCTGCAACAATACTTATCAGTTATACCCCAGGCTGGCTACGTTTTAATAATCTTTGTAATGAACATACTGAACCTGTTATTGGCTCTGTTGAAGGAGTCAGCCATTATTATATTGATGGAGTAAACCCCAATGGTGCATCTCTCGAGCTAAGACATCTAAAAAGACAATTTGAAGAAAATAAAATATTGTTTATCGAAGGCCCTAATATTTTCAGAACCCGGCATCATCCTGAGGAGCCTCCCTACATCAAATATCATCTAACTGATGAAGGAAATTTTGAATACATCAAGGTTAATGACCTGGAAAGCACATATGGATATCGACAAATCTTTTATAAAGATAGAGGCTTAAACTCTCATAGTAGAGAAGTTTATAATCTTAAAGACAATGCGAT
>QNEM01000182.1 GCA_003645215.1 Gammaproteobacteria bacterium | reverse complement strand
TCTTGCTCCCCAGTAGAAGTGAATCGGGCGTTTGTCGCCCAGATGTAATGCATGTTCGATGACACCTTTAATGGGTGCAAAGCCGGTTCCACCCGCAACCATTATCATAGGCCTTTCTGAATCTTCCCTGAGAAAAAAAGTCCCCAGTGGGCCTTCAAATCTTAATAGTGTGCTTTCTTTTAATTCGTGGAAGGCGTATTCAGAAAACAAACCACCATCATAATGACGTATATGTAATTCCAGGCAGTCATCATTATGTGGGGCATTGGCCAGTGAAAATGACCGTTTCTTTCCTTCGCGTAATAACAAATCAATATATTGTCCAGCAAGGAATTGTAGACGTTCGCTCTTGGGTAATTTTAAATAGAGGCGGATCACATCATGGCTGAGTTGTTCAATTTCTGTGACACGACAGGGCAGTTTGCGAATGGCAATCTCTCCGACCCGGTCGATCTCCTGTGCTTCGATAATGACATCGGAGTCCGGGATGGCCTGACAAAAGAGCGCATAACCTTCCTTGATTTCCTGTTCGGAAATACCTGTCATTTCATTTTGATAATGAATCCTGCCCTCGATTAGTTTCCCTTTACAGGATCCACAAGCACCATTTCGACAACCGTAAGGGAAGCTATGGCCATGCTTTAGTGCTGCTTCGAGGATGGTTTCATCACTGTCTGCAGGAAATGATTCCTTGTTTGAATCAATTGTAATTTTGAATGGCATAATAATAGACAAAAATAATTTGTTTAAAGTGGGCGAAAGGTTTTTGTAATAATCTTACGGTAGACTTCTTTTACTATTTAACCATTTTAATAGGGGTTGCCACTGTTCGCGATCAGGAAATGTTTTGGAGGGTGCCATTTCGAATATTGTCGTCCCCCTTTCGGCAGCATAAACATAATTTTGACTGGCACGAAGCAAAGTCATAAACGGAATTTTTTTACCATTTGGTAATTCAAGTTTTTCCAGGTAGCCCTCAAGTTTTGCAGCAGCTAAGGTTCTTTCCCTGACCCTGTTAGCGACGGTCGCAATTTTAATTTTTTTATTAACAGTTTTCTTTCTTATCTTGATTAGATGTTTTAGAAATCTTTCTGCGGCACGCATATCTATAGGAGAAGGCAATACAGGGATAATCATTGTTTGTGCAGCACTAACAATCCTGGCCATCTTCTGGTCGTGAATACTCGCCGGCGTATCAAATATGAGTATCTCTGTGTCACCGGGAACAAGCAGTTTGCCCTTCTTCACAGGCACGTGATTAATTGTAGCCAGATGATCAGGCCGTACTTTCAGCCAGTCACTACTGGAGCATTGTGGATCACAATCAGCCAGCGAAACATTCTTGCCTCGCATGGCAAAATAACCGGCCAGATTTGTTGCAATTGTACTTTTGCCACAACCCCCCTTGGGATTGAGGATTAGAATTGTATGCACGTGCTATTTTTCCTTTGTCTTAGGTATTCCACTATGAGTGCAGTCATTATACAGTTTTGTTAGTTTCATCCCTTGTTTTTCATCAAATCCTGGATTAAGGGATTGGTGATTAATTGCATGGCAAAGATCATTTTCCCTGCCGGGACAACAATCGTGTTTGGTTTTGTCATGAATGATCCATCCAGCATTTTTAGCAATTCCGGGAAATCGACTTTTATTTTTTCCTGGTTCTTGATGTGGATGACGACAAAACTTTCATCACTGGTCGGGACTTCAAATGCACCAAATGGATTTGAAGTATCGACAGTAGGAACACGCTGGAAATTAATATCAGTCCTGGAGAATTGGGGTGTAATGTAATGCGTATAGTCATGCATACGACTGAGGATTAGTTCCGTTGCATCTTCTGGTGAGTAGCCCCTGTATTCCCTGTCACGCTGTATCTTTTGCATCCATTCAAGATTGATAATGGGTGTGACACCTATTATCAAGTCTACATACTGATGAACATTGACGTTGTCAGTGATGACAGCACCATGCAAGCCTTCATAGAAAAGTAAATCTGTATTTCCCGGTAAATCTTCCCAATCTGTCAGCATGCCGGGAGACGAACCACGCAATACGGCCTCGGCATCATCATGAATATAATACCTGCGCTTACCAGTGCCGGTTTTTGAATATCCATCAAACAGGGCTTCCAGTTCTTCAAACAGATTTCCCTCGGGCCCAAAGTGGGTAATGTTTTTGCCTTCCAGTTCGGCTGCTTTGACAACATCATCCATTTCCTGGCGGTTATAGCGATGGTAGCTGTCACCTTCGACAAATGCGGGGGTAATACCCTCATGACGGAAGATAATTTCAAAGGCATGTTTGACACTGCTGGTACCGGAACCTGAAGAGCCAGTTACTGCGATGATTGGGTGTTGTTTCGACATTTATTGTGTTTTCCATTTATAGCTTTGTTATTTATTACGATATTGTTGTACGAACATCAAGCTAAATCGCGTTTCCAGGTAGTTTGGGTATACTATCATTCAACATGGACAAACTATTTAGACCTATGATTTTTCAGGAAAATAATTGATGCCAACAAAAGTTAATGATGTTGATTTATACAAGCGCCTGTTGCAGTACGTGCTGCCTTATTGGCGGGTCTTTATGATCTCTATTGTCGGTATGCTGGTATTGGCTATCTCTGATCCTGCCATCCCCGCCCTGATCAAACCTATGCTGGATGGGGCTTTCGTTGATAAAGACCCGGGGACGATGAAGTGGGTGCCCATTCTCTTTGTCTTACTGTTTGCAATCAGGGGACTGGCGAGCTATGCCAATAACCTTGCCTTGTATTGGGTGTCGAACAAGGTGGTTATGGATCTGCGGCAGGAAATGTTTGCCAAATTAATGTCATTACCCAGTAGTTATTACGATGAATGTTTGTCGGGAAGTCTGTTGTCAAAATTTACCTTTGATGTTATTCGAATCAAAGAAGCGGCAACCAATGCAATCACAACACTGGTACGTGATTTTCTGGCTATCATCGGACTTCTGGCCTGGATGTTATATATAGACTGGAAAATGACACTGGTTACGCTGGTAAGTGCACCTTTTATTACATATGTGATTCTAGTTATCCGTAAACGACTCAGAAAAATGAGTCGTAAGGTTCAGGACTCCATGGTTGACATCAATCATGTTCTGGGCGAATGCATCAACGGTCAGAAATTGGTTAAGTTGTACGATGGTAAGGAACAGGAAATTAATCGTTTCTATGAAGTCGCCAAGGCCAACCGCAGGTATTCAATGAAATTTGCCATGGCTTCTGTTGCCAGTAGCCCTGCAATTCAAATGATTACAGCTATAGCCATGGCTACAATCATCTATATGGCCATTCAAAAAGCAGCAGTCAATGAGATCAGGGTGGGGGAATTTACCTCATTTTTTGCGGCTATGGCCATGTTATTAAATCCACTTAAACGTTTGGCCAGAGTCAATGAACATTTACAAAAGGGACTTGCAGCCTGTGAAAGTGTTTTTGCCTTGCTGGATCAGCCAGCTGAGTCTGACGCAGGTGAACAAACTCTGGAGAGGGCAAGAGGTGAAATAGAATTCTGTAATGTGAATTTCAGTTATCAGGGGAGTCATCAAAAGGCATTAAATAATATTTCCATGCATATTAAACCAGGTGAGACCATTGCCCTGGTCGGTGCCTCTGGCAGTGGTAAATCGACCATAGCAAACCTGGTGCCGTTATTTTACTCTGGCTCAGAAGGAAAAATATTACTGGATGGAAAAGAGATCCGTGATATTACATTACAATCATTACGTCAGAATATTGCCCTGGTTAGTCAGGAAGTAGTTTTGTTTAACGATACCGTTAGAAATAATATCGCTTACGGTAGATTGCATGATAGTAGTGAAGCATCAATTATAGCCGCAGCTAAATCTGCGCATGCACTGGAATTTATTGAAAACCTTGAAGATGGTTTTGACACCATGATTGGTGAAAAGGGCCTGAAGTTATCCGGGGGACAGCGTCAAAGGCTGGCCATTGCCAGGGCACTGCTTAAGGATGCCCCGGTACTGATCATGGATGAGGCAACCTCGTCACTGGACACACATTCGGAAAGACAGATCCAGTTAGCACTGGAAGAGGTTCAAGAAGGCAGGACATGTCTGATTATTGCCCATCGATTATCAACGATTGAAAATGCAGATCGTATTATTGTAATTGATGATGGTGCGATTGTTGAGACTGGCACCCACAGTGAATTGATTAAACTAAATGGTGCTTATGCACGATTGCATCAATTGCAGTTCAATATCTAGGTGAATTACCAAAAACGCCCTGGCTAAGCTTGCCTGGTTGATGGCCTGAAGCTTTGAACCTGATCTTGCAGAGCAGACATCAGGGCATTATTTGAGCCATATCTGATCGCAATATAAATATCCGTAATGTTTTTGATCTGTGATGCAAGATCACTTCTTGCCAATGCAGCACGATTGGCAAAATCAACCGGGCCTTCGTACACATCACTATGGATTCCACAACGGGATAATTTATGGCGAAATTTATTATAGATTGACTTGGCAGGATCTATATTTTCAGGAGTAAATCTTAATAGAGCAAAAGTTATATATACAAGTATCAGAACAACAAATATCGTAATAAGAAAGATCATACTGCTCAATTT
>QNEM01000181.1 GCA_003645215.1 Gammaproteobacteria bacterium | reverse complement strand
TAGAAGTTGAGAAAGAAAGAATTGAGGGCAGGGCTCCAGTCAAGATCGAACCGGTAATTTCCGAGTTTGAAGTCAGTAGCAGGGAACAAAAAGAAAAACAGGTCAACTTATTCGATCTACCTGCCGATACTGCATTACCGCCACTGGATTTACTTGATGCAGCACCATTACCTAAAGGACAATACTCTCGTGAATCTCTGGAAGCCATTTCACGGCAGGTTGAACTTAAACTAAAAGACTTTGGCATCGAAGCCCAGGTGGTAGAGGTTTTACCTGGGCCGGTGATCACGCGCTTTGAAATACAGCCTGCTCCGGGCGTCAAAGGCAATCAAATAATCAATCTGGCCAAGGATATGGCACGCTCCTTGTCCGTGGTCAGTGTTCGTGTGGTAGACGTGATTCCGGGTAAATCTGTTATTGGCCTGGAAATACCCAATGAACATCGAGAACTTGTAGCTCTTAGCGATATCTTCAGATCAAAAGAATATGATGCAATGAAATCAAGCATGACGATAGGGCTAGGCAAGGATATCAGTGGCCAACCGGTTGTCGCTGATCTGGGCAAGATGCCGCATTTGTTAGTCGCTGGTACTACGGGTTCTGGTAAATCGGTCGCATTGAATGCGATGATCCTGAGCTTGCTTTATAAGTCCACTCCCAAAGATATTCGATTGATCATGATCGATCCAAAGATGCTCGAGCTTTCAGTCTATGAGGGGATACCTCATTTATTGGCACCAGTGGTGACCGACATGAAAGAGGCATCAAATGCCTTACGCTGGTGCGTCGCTGAAATGGAACGTCGTTATAAATTAATGGCTTCAGTAGGTGTACGAAATATCACTGGTTATAACCGTAAAGTAGAAGAGGCAAGTAGTAAGGGAGAACCGATCCCTGATCCAACCTACCGGCCGATCAGTGAAGATGACCCTGTACGCTATCTGGAGAGCCTGCCCTTTATTGTAGTCATTGTTGATGAACTCGCGGACATGATGATGACGACAGGCAAAAAGGTTGAAGAACTGATAGCCAGGCTGGCACAAAAGGCCAGGGCTTCCGGCATACATCTGATCCTGGCAACACAAAGACCTTCAGTTGATGTTATTACGGGTTTGATCAAGGCAAACATTCCCAGCCGTATTGCTTTTCAGGTTTCATCAAAGGTTGATTCAAGGACCATCCTTGATCAAATGGGTGCAGAAACGCTATTGGGACATGGAGATATGCTCTATCTCCCGGCAGGTACCAGCATCCCGGAAAGAATTCATGGCGCTTTTGTTGATGATCATGAAGTGCACGCCGTTGTTGAAAACATCAAATCACGGGGCGAACCTGATTATAACGATGACATTCTCAAGGCACCTGCAGAAGGTGGGGCAGAAGCACTCGCGGGTATTGATAAGGCAACAGAGGAAATGGATCCACTCTATGATGAAGCAGTACAAATCGTTACCGAAACCCGGAAGGCATCCATCTCTTATGTACAACGGCGTTTAAAGATCGGATACAACCGTGCGGCAAGGATTATTGAAGAAATGGAGCGTAGTGGCCTGGTCAGTCAAACTGGTTCCAACGGTAGTCGTGAAGTATTGGCAGCACCGCCACCACCGATAGATTAATCCGCATGTTGCAACTTCATAGAAATGTTCGGTCAAACCCAATCATGAGAATAATAAATTTATTTGCGTTGTTGTTGTTTACGACAGTCACATATGCAGAGAGCAGTGATGATGTCCTTAAGCGATTTCTCGGTAATATGCAGACACTGGAAGCCAATTTCAAACAAACACTGATAGATGATCAAGGAACAGAGTTCGAAAGTACCAGTGGTGTCGTGTTTCTAAATCGCCCGGATAAATTTCGTTGGGATTACAAAATTCCTTATGCACAAACGATTGTCACTAATGGAGAGTCATTGTGGTTCTACGATGAAGACCTTGAACAGCTCACTATTAGAGACTTTTCAACTTCAATAGAGAATACACCTGCCGCTATTTTTGGATCATATGATGATCTTGATGCACAGTTCATTATTATCAAACTGGGAAATATTGAAAAATTTGACTGGATAGAACTCACACCAAGAGATATAGAAAGCCAATACAATAGTATTCGCCTTGGATTCGACAAGGACAAACTGGGCATGATGGTGATGTTCGATAACCTTGGACAGGTGACACGTATCGACTTTACAGAAGAAGTCCTTAATAAAAAAATGGACGATAGTCTGTTTAACTTCGAACCACCACAGGGAATAGATATTATTGATGATCGGGTGCCAATCGATATGCCTTAACGTAATGTGAAATATGTGAGAATCATCGAAACTATTTTCGGAATCCTGTTTTTCCCTTTTATATGGATCTACGAACGATTGATAGAAGGCAAGCCGCCGTCACCGCCTGAGTTTTGGTTATTCATAGGTGAACTCCGTAAACGGGGAGTAATAGGGCAGTTGCAAATGCAGGAGCTGCATATCGAGGAGCTCAGTAGTTCAGCTATCGTTATACTTGATCTAAATCCATCAAAGTCAGAAGTAGTCAGCTTGTTCAAGTGTGATTCGGTAGAAGCGGCGAACAGGAAACTTGCGGAGCTAGAGAGCAATCCACTGATGTCTCATAGCAAACAACGTGATTGCTACTTGATGTCAGTTACTTTTCTGGAGCCAAATGATCAGTTGGCCGCAAAGGTAGTGGAGGCATTTGGGGCCTTCGAGTTGCCGCCGAACACGTCGCTAAACCAGAACGTGCAAAAGCGGCGCATCAGTTAGCTTAAAACCTCAAGAAAAACAGTGTTTTCTGCTTTATGAGACTGACTTCATAAGGTAGCATCAGCAAGCAAATTAATAATGGATACACTCCAGTGAAGCTAAGCGGTCAGGAATTTAAAGCGTGGGATAAAAAAGCGATCACCTTACTCGGCATGTCCGGGGTAGGGAAGACGCGTCTCGCCTGCATGTTACGCAAGCATCACTGGTTTCATTATTCAGGTGATTACCGTATTGGCACGCGTTATCTGGACGAACCTATCCTGGATAACATTAAACAGAAACTGATGCATATCCCATTATTAAAAGATCTGATGCGCACAGACTCCCTGCAACTTCGTAACAATATTACTGTGGATAATCTAAATCCTGTATCAACTTTTTTGGGTAAACTGGGAAACCCCGAAGAAGGAGGGCTAGCTCTGCCTGAATTTAAACATCGGCAGGAATTACATCGTCAGGCAGAAATTGCCACTATGAAAGATGTACCGGAATTCATAGATAAGGCACACCAGGTCTATGGATATGAGCATTTTATCAATGATGCGGGTGGCAGCCTTTGTGAGCTTGATGATGCAGAAGTACTTAAAGCACTATCAGATAACACCCTGATCCTGTATATCAAGGCATCAAAAACCGATGAACAGGAATTAATCAAGCGCGCAGAGAGTTCGCCAAAACCGCTTTACTATCGAGAATCATTTCTGGATGAACAACTGGCGGCTTATATGTCAGAAAAGAATTTTGAGTACGTAGCACTGATTGACCCGGATGATTTTGTTAGATGGGTGTTCCCGCGTTTATTTTATTCACGCATACCAAGATATGAAGCGATTGCAGATCAATATGGTTACACCATTAGCACTGAAGAAGTTGCCGCGGTACAAAATGAAAATGATTTCCTGGAACTGATTACTAATGTTCTTGATCGATAGAAAAATATAGAAGCCTTTTGAGAGATAACAGATGCCATTGGTAGCAAATACAGACTTGCCCAGCTTTAACCGCCTTCAACAGGAAGGCGAGACTGTGATTGCGCGTAATCAGGCAGAACATCAGGATATTCGTGAGCTCCACATCGGTCTCTTGAACATGATGCCTGACAAGGCTCTGGCAGCGACTGAACGTCAGTTTTTCAGACTTGTTGGTGAAAGTAATCAAATCGCCCAGTTCTACGTCCATCCATTTACACTCAAGGAACTCGTTCGTGGACCAGAAGGTCAGGCACATGTAGAAAAATATTATAAGAGCTTTGAGCAAATTAAAGATGAAGGGCTTGATGCTTTAATTATCACTGGTGCTAATGTCACTGGTTCTGAATTATCTGAGCAACCTTTTTGGGAACCACTAAATGAAATCATTGATTGGGCTTATGAGAATGTAACTTCAACTTTATGTTCATGTCTGGCAACGCATGCGGTATTACAGTTCCGTTATCAACAAAAGCGAAGTCCTTTGCCTGAAAAAAAATGGGGTGTGTATTCACATAGAGTGACTGATCAAAAACATCCTCTGGTTTCCGGAGTCAATACACGTTTCGATGTGCCACACTCAAGATTTAATGAAATAAACAGGGCCCAATTTGCAGCGGCAAATCTTAAAATCCTGGTTGAGAGTGAAGATTCCGGTGTTCATCTGGCAGTAAGTGAGGATGGATTCCGAATTGGATTTTTCCAGGGCCATCCAGAATATGATTCAATCAGTTTATTAAAAGAATATAAACGCGAGATAGTTCTATCAATTCTTTTAATAACCTGATTGAATCATATTCTGGATGGCCCAGGAAAAATACAATTCGGAATCCATCCTCACTTACTGCCAGATGAACACCGGAATCTTCACTCTCAACCAGGATTTTAAGATTT
>QNEM01000180.1 GCA_003645215.1 Gammaproteobacteria bacterium | reverse complement strand
GATAAGATGTATTAACTTTTTATGATCATTATCTATAGATTCAATACCCACACTGTAACTGTCTTTCCATGTCAGGTACCTGCTTCCAACAATTTTATTATGTGCCAATATCACCACTACCAGGATTACCAGAGATATCCATGGTAATGGACTTGAAATACCGGACATGAATCCGATAGCAATAAGGGCGATTAACAATACGATCAGGATCGCCATGCCAAGCATGATAAGGTTTCTACCCATCTTCAATTCCTCTAGTTAAAAAATACAATCTCTTTATCAATTTTCAATCAGTAGTTTTCCGCTACTGATCATGAACAATTCCCGCTCTGATAACTGCACAGCAGTATATCGTAGTACATTGTAGCCATTAGAAAAACCAGGGGGTTGATCTAAGTCAAAAATTGTGGAGTTTCGCCAGGACATATTTAATTCTTCCATATTTAAATCTTGGCATGACACCCTGCTCCCCGGTTGTCAGCAGTGTCTCATAGAACTATTTTTAAAAAAGATCTCATGTAGTGTTAATGATATGAAAATTCTGGAAACCGGGTAATTCTATTGATTCATTCGAGAACTATTACTGGTAAGATGTTGTTTTATCTATTGTTCAGTGGTCTTATAGTGCTATGCAATCAACACAAAAATTTATTCTAGGTCAGACACGGCTTTTTATGGGGCTGGACGAGGAGACACTTGGAAGGATTGCCGAGCATACTGAGATTAAAAATTTTACAAAAGGTGAGCATCTGTTTCACCAGAATGATGCCGCTCATGCCTTTTATGTGGTTATTGATGGTTGGGTAAGTGTTTATCGTGGTTCTCCTGATGGCCAGCAAACCATCATGCATGTCTTTAAAAATGGTGAATCTTTTGCAGAACCAGCTGCCCTGTCATTTGGTTTTTATCCTGCCAATGCATTGGCAGAATCAAATTGTACGGTATTGGAAATAAACATTGATTCATTCAAATCGATCCTTGTGGATAATCCGGGTATGGTACTGAATATTATTAATAATATATCCCAGCGTTTATTTAGCATGATCAATGAACTGGAGAAATTACAAACCAGGAATGCACCATTACGTTTGGCCGAATTTATTCTTGAGCTGTGTCCTGAGCAGAGTGGTGCGGCGTCTATAACATTGCCATTTAGCAAACATTGCCTGGCCGCACGTTTAAAACTCAAACCCGAGAGTCTTTCCCGGGCATTCACCAGCCTTAAGCAGTACGGAGTTGTAACGGACAGGGGCTCAAAAGTCACCGTAGAAAGCCTTGGTAAACTGCAGGAACTGATTGCTAATTAGTATTTCCTGTCAAACATCCCCGTGAGATCCAACGCTGCCAGTTTATTGCAGGCCAAAACCAATCAGGCCAGAAATGAGCTGGTTTTCCCCATCCATGATTCATAACATTTACGCAACGCACCAATTTAATGCAAAGTACTTGACATGAATCAAGGAATTTTTGACTGTTCCGTACGACCATTATGACAACGTTAGAAAAATGGCAGGAAATAAAGGGGCTCACGATGAAACTATCTAATATTTGTACTCATACATTCAGGTATTTGACACGATATATTGTGTTATTTTTTATAACATTATCCTGCCAGTCAGTGTTGGCAGAGGGCAGTGATGACCCCTTCTGGAACGCATTGATAGGCGGTAAGGTAGATTTTTCCTCACGTTATCGTTACGAGCACGTGGATGATAATGCTCTGGCAGCTGACGGCAGCACATTAAAGCAAGCCGATGCCTCGACTATCAGGACCACACTGGGTTATACCACCGGTGACTTCCATGGCTTTGGCTTTCGTCTTCTGGGTCAGGATGTCAGGGATGTCTTTGTTGATGACTTTAATGATGCAACTGGTCGGCCCAGCTCCAGGACAAAATACGCTGTGGTTGCAGATCCTGAAGAAACTGATTTTCTGGAGGCATATCTCAGTTATAAAGGCTCAGGGGAGACGACACTATTAAATGCAACCACCATGAAACTGGGTCGCCAGATCATTACCTATCGTAAGGCACCATTTCACCGTTTTATGGGTACCGTATTGTGGCGTCAGAACTGGCAAAATCATGATGCCTTTAGCTTGCAAAATAAATCATTGCCGGACACAACAATCAACTATGCATATTCATGGAACGTGAATCGTATTTTTACCGATGAAGCAGTCGGTGGGAAGGGTGAATTTGACAGTGACTCACACTTTGTCAATCTAAAATATGACGGATTTAACTATGCAAAACTTGAAGGTTATGCCTATCTCCTGGATTTTAGTAATTCACTAGCGAATTCTACCGAGACCTTCGGTGGGCGTGTCAATGGCGGCTATCCAATGTCAGATAAATGGAAGCTAATCTATGCTGGTGAATATGCCAACCAGGGTGATTATGGAGACAATCCTGCTAACGTCGATGAAGACTATTATCTGGGTGAAATTGGTGTCAAATTTACACCGGGGAACGTCATCAGTTCGGTCGTTTTTAAGTTAGATTATGAAGTCCTGACAGGCAATGGCACCAACTCCTTCCGCACGCCACTGGCTACTGGCCATGCATTCCAGGGTTGGGCAGATCGATTTCTCACAACCCCTGGTGATGGTATCGAAGATTTCTATATTACCTCAGTGATTGGTGCTTATGGCGCCAAGTTTATCGCTTCATACCACATGATCGAATCAGATAATCTGAGCTACGATTATGGTGATGAACTTGATTTGTTGCTGGTGAAGACCTTCAAGGATCATTACACCTTCGGGGCTAAAATTGCCATTTATGATGCCGATACCAATGCAACCAATATTGCTCGAGGTGGAAACCGAGCTGCCGACGTTACCAAGAGCTGGTTCTGGGCACAGGTTAAGTTTTAGTTCGTAAGCTTATTCATCAACTATAATGTTTAAAAATGTATCAACTATATTTTAATCGGGAGAAATGAAAATGAAGCCAAATACGGGATTTGGAACAGTAAAATGGGCAGTCGGATTGTTTGGCATGTCAGTGTGTTTCTTTTTGTCTGGCACGGTTTACGCCGCTGATAAGGCTGAACCTACGCTAACAGAGGCACAGTTTGAACAGGCAAAAGGCCTCTATTTTCAACGCTGTGCTGGTTGTCATGGCGCACTACGTAAGGGTGCCACCGGTAAGAGCCTTGAACCCAAGAAAACCAGAAAGAAAGGCCAAAAACGACTGGAAAAAATCATTGCTCTTGGCACCGAGAAGGGTATGAATAATTTTGATGATATCTTCACTAAGGAAGAGATCAAGATTATGGCAACATACATACAGATGGAGCCACCAGTTCCAGCAGAAATGTCCCTGTCCCTGATGAAGGAACGCTGGAAAACTCATATTCCTCCTGAAGACTACCCAACGAAACCTGAACATAGTTTAAATTGGGAGAATTTTTTCCTCGTTATCCTGCGTGATGAAGGCAAGATCGGGATTATTGATGGCGATACCAAGGAAGTCGTTGTCAAGGTTGATACCGGTTACGCTATTCATGTTTTAAAGGAAAGTTCTGACGGTCGTTTCTGGTTCACCCAGGGTCGTGATGGCAAGATGAGCAAGATCGATTTATGGATGAATCCCCCGAAGGTAGTGGCCGATGTACAGGTCGCTTATGACGCACGCGATGTGGCGGTATCCCATTACGGGGAATGGAAAGACAAGTATGTTATCGGTGGTGCCTACTGGCCACCACATTTTGTCATCCTGGACGCCAAGACCATGGAACCATTGAAGGTTGTTTCAACGCGCGGTGTCAATGTTGATGGTGAATATGTGAATGAAGCACGTGTTGCAGCTATCTACAATACGCCTCATGCACCAACCTGGATTGTTGCTATCAAGGAGTTGGGACAACTCTGGCAGGTGGATTACAGTGATATAGACAATCTACGTATAGAGCAGATCGATAGTCACAAATTTCTACATGATGGTTTCTTTGACCCAACCCAACGTTATTTCCAGATTGCAGCTAACGCATCTAATCGAATGGAAATAATGGATTCTGTGGAACGTAAATTTGTCGCTTCCATTGAGACCGGCAAGATGCCACATCCTGGTCCGGGCGCCAACTGGATTGATCCGGAATGCGGACCTGTTGCAGGCACAACCCATCTTGGTGAAGGCAAGATCACGGTGTGGGGTAATGATCCAAAAGACCATGCTGATAAAGCCTGGAAAGTTTGTTACTCCATTGAAACAGATGGTCCGGGATTGTTTATTCGTACGCATCCCAAATCTGACTATGTCTGGGCTGATCAGACCAAGCACCCAGAGCCAGAAGTGCAACAAAGCGTGGTGGTGTTTGACAAGAAAACCCGTGAAATCGTTAAAGTTATTCGGGTAACTGAATTTCCCAAGGCAGTTGCGGTGCATCAGGAGTTTAATAAAGATGGTACCGAGGTCTGGGTCTCTGTCTGGGCACGTGGCGAAGGTGACCGTGCCAAGGGTGAAATCGTTATTTATGACGCTAAAACCCTGGAAGAGAAAGCCCGTATCAAGGGCCTGGAGACACCAACAGGTAAATTCAATGTTTACAATCGTGTACATCACGTGACGTAAATTGGAATGTTTATTGTGTTAATGGTGTAATTCTTGAGAAAAGGGCATGGAACAGGTTTCATGCCCTTTTTTTT
>QNEM01000179.1 GCA_003645215.1 Gammaproteobacteria bacterium | reverse complement strand
CTGGAAACTGTTGTTGGTTTGTTCTGGTATGGTTATGCCGAAGAGGTTCCAAAGATGACGCGTAAGCCTTGCTTGCAGATCACCACGGAACTACCTTAGTCATAGGTCGTTTTAGAATTACCAATCTGAATAACTTACCTGGCGAATCATTATGCTAACTACCTTAAGTACAATCTCAAAAGCATTCCTTGATATCTGCCTGCTACGAAAAGGTCCACAAGACCTGCCCAAATCTACTGAGCTGCTGGTCTTGTGTTTGTTCATGTATACGCTCATTGATGTGTTGCTTACCGTGCAGACAAGACCATTATTTGATGCCTTGATGGTGAGTTTTCTCGATGTCGGTTTTTTACTGCTGGTAACATTTTTAATTCTTAAACAGCACAAACACCTTGAGCGATGGCATCAAACCATGACAGCCTTGTTCGGGACCGGTGTAATCCTGGGTATCTTTATATTCCCGCTGGTCTTTGGTGGGTTTCAGAACCAGTATGAAGCCTGGTTACAGCAAATCATTGTATTATTGTTCCTGATCATGGTTATCTGGAACGTAGCTGTTCTGGCCCATATCGTGCGACATGCAATTTCGACTTCAACAGGTATTGGTATAATGATCGCTATTCTTTATGTCTGGATGAGCTCACTATTAGTCACAATGTTGTTTCCGGAAATAGGTGCCAAATGAGAATTCATATTCTGGGTATTTGCGGTACCTTTATGGGAGGTATTGCCTTACTCGCCAGGGAGTTGGGTCATGAGGTCAGTGGGTCGGATGCCAATGTCTACCCGCCCATGAGTACCCAGCTAGAAGAGCAGGGCATCGAGTTGATGAATGGCTACGATCCTGACCATCTGCAGCCTGCTCCTGATCTTGTCATTATTGGTAATACCATGAGTCGTGGTAATCCTGTAGTGGAATATATCCTCAACAACAAATTACCTTATATCTCAGGGCCACAATGGTTAAGTGAGCACATACTTCAATCAAGACACGTATTGGCAGTATCAGGAACGCATGGCAAAACCACCACGACCGGGATGTTGTGCTGGATACTTGAATCTGCAGGACTGAATCCAGGCTTTCTTGTCGGCGGCGTGCCTCAGAATTTTGGCATATCTGCCAGAGCAGGTGAAGGACAGTATTTTGTTATCGAGGCAGATGAATATGACACTTCATTCTTTGATAAGCGTTCCAAGTTTATCCATTATCACCCCGATACCTTGATCATAAACAATATCGAATATGATCATGCAGATATATTCGCCGATATTGCAGCTATCAGACGTGAATTCCATCATATGGTCAGGATTATCCCCGAAAAAGGGCTAATTATTGCCAAACAGGGTGATGTGGAGGTTTCCAGGGTGCTGGAGATGGGGTGCTGGACGCCTATAGAGTATTTTGGTGACCAGGGTGGTGAGCAAAGTGAAGATGTGAAATCAGAATGGAGTGTTGATGCATTGTCCGATGACTTTAGTCAATTTAATGTGCTTTTTAACTCCAAAATCGTGGGAAAAGTCAGTTGGGAATTGATTGGGCAATTCAATGCAGAAAATGCCCTTGCGGCCATAGCGGCTGCGAACCATGTTGGCGTTGAGCCAGTCAGGGCTTGTGAAGCATTACAATCTTTGAAGAATGTTAAACGGCGTCTGGAATGTCTGGCAGAAGTGAACCAGATAACTGTTTACGATGATTTCGCACATCATCCAACAGCAATCAGTGCAACCTTGAAGGCCTTGCGGCAGAAGGTCAAAGGTGAAAGGATTATTGCCATCATGGAACCTCGTTCAAATACCATGAAACAGGGTGTGCATCAGGAAACACTTGCAGATGCTTTTGTTGAGGCGGATCACACTTTTTTATACGCAGCGGATAATCTGGACTGGGACTTGTCTAAGGCAGTATCCTCTTTAGGTAAAAAGGTAAATGTCATGGACAACATTGAAAATATTGTTAACTCAGCCGCCAGTCTTGCACAGGCAGGTGATCATATCCTGATTATGAGTAATGGCAGTTTCTCTGGACTACATCAAAAATTGATCGAGAAATTATCATCATGATGACCATCCCATTATTTCCACTAAACACGGTTTTGTTCCCCGGGGGACAGTTGCCGCTGAAAATATTTGAGGTACGTTACCTGGATATGATCAGTGAATGTCTGCGTACCGGGCAGCAGTTTGGCGTGTGCCTTATCAGCTCTGGAAAAGAAGTTGGTGGCTCTGCTGAATGTTATGAAATAGGCACACTGGCAAAGATTATAGATTGGGACAAGCGAGACGATGGCATATTGGAAATTGTTGTCGAGGGACAACAAAGATTTCGCCTGTTGGAAAAAAGAGAACGAGCAAACCAGCTTGCGGAAGGTGATGTGCAATTAATTGATGACGAGGACGATTGTGAAGAGCTACCTGTTGAGTATCAATTGTTATCTGATTTATTACGTCAGATAGCCGAGAAATTTGAATTGTCCTATCAAAAAGAACATGAGAAATATGAGAATGCAGTATGGGTTGGTTATCGTTTATCCGAAGTCCTGCCCCTGGAATCTGAAGAGAGACAGGAGTTACTGGAAATCGATGATGTGATGAACAGATTACAACACATTCAGGATGCCATCGAGGATGTCACGGCCGAAGAAGAAACTCCAGATAGTTAGAATTTAATCACTTATACCCCTTTAATCCATAGACAAGCCTAAAAATTAGAAAATAAGTCTTATCTGACCCCACTTATTTATAGTTATGTATCTGAGGTGAATGTCCGCTATCGACCCAGTGGTCTCTCGAGACTTTGATATTGCAGGTGTTATAAAGAGCGCAGTCGGTTGGAAAATGCCGTATTCTAACCACACCTATCCTAAAATTATATAGAAGAGAATACGAATGGTTAAACCCAATTACGCATTTGTAAAGCGCCAAAAAGAAATCGCGAAAAAGAAAAGGAAGGAAGAGAAGCGCCTGCAAAAAGCAGAAGTAGACGATAGTCAGCCGCAGGACGTTCAACCTATATTAGGAAACGACGATAAAGCGGTAACAACCGGCGACACATAGCAAAATAATCGAAGTTAATGAATATTAAATACATAGAGGAAAAAACGGAATGAGTACAGGTACAGTAAAGTGGTTCAATGCAGGCAAAGGTTTTGGTTTCATTACTCCAGATGATGGTGGCAAGGATCTGTTTGTTCATCATTCTGAAATCCAAGCTGGCGGTGACTATGCAACCCTGAGTGATGGTCAGAAAGTGGAGTATGAAGTTGGACAAGGCCAAAAAGGGCCGTGCGCTAATAAGGTGGTGCCAGCCTAACTCTAGTAATTAAACCGGTTTTCGTAAGCACCAGAACATAACAAAGGTGGTTAACCGGACATTATAAAAATTGTTTTATTTTAATTGATTGTATTTCATCTTAATCTATATCATTAACTAGATTATTATCTTAAGTAATGTGAATTGGAGAATATTATGGCTGTAAATAAGAAACCCGTTATTAAGAATACTGCTTTGGTTAAAGTGATTGATACGTCACTGGCTAATCTGGAGACAGCAACTACAAATGGAGCTAAAGCGTTAGCGCTTGCAACAAAAAAGAATAAACAATCATCGGCTGAAGGAAAACGGAGCAACAAAAAACGCGTTACCTTGATTAAACGTCGTAAAACAGCTGCAGCAAAAGCAAAGAAAGATCCTGTTGTAGCGAATAAGAATGCGTTGAAAGCAGTCGTTAAAGAATTAGCTGCAATCAGAAAGGAAGTTGCTAAAAATAAAATTGTTAAAGCAGCCAACTTCGAAGAGTTGTCTGGCTTACGCGTTAGCAGTCGACGACTGGCGGCCTACAGTAAAGCACTTTCTGCAGCAGACAGAGTCTTAAATAAACCAAAGAAAAAGACCAGAAAGCGTAAAATATCATAAGCTTAAATAGTTATATCTAACGAGCTGTCCTCTTACGCGGGGGAGTTGGTTAGATGTAAAAACATAACTGGGGTCATGATTTCTAGCCGAAAGCTGTCTAGTATAAATTTCATCCCGAACGTCTGCTTTCAGTTGCCATTTCAACCGGTCGCTGCAACACATGTATTAAATCTCTCTGCGGGCGTTTCGTAATCTAAAGTTTTTCTAGGTCGTTCATTTAACTGACGAGCCACCGCACTGAGTTTAGATTGTGAGTGTACCGACAAATCAGTGCCTTTGGGAAAGTATTGTCTCAACAAGCGATTGGCATTTTCATTTGAGCCTCGTTGCCATGGACTTTGTGGGTCACAAAAGTAAACATCAATATCTGTCGCCAAGGTGAAGCGTTGATGATCGCTCAGTTCAGAGCCCCGATCCCATGTCAGTGACTTGTATAACTCGGCGGGTAATTTTTTAGATTGTTTAATCAGTGCTGAGATAACCGCTTCAGTTGTTTTGCTTTTTACTTTAGCCAGCATCACATAACGTGTATGACGTTCAACCAGTGTGGCAATATAACTGTTCCTGGAACCTGCGATCAAGTCGCCTTCCCAATGACCGGGTACTGCTCTGTCTTCTACTGATGCAGGGCGCTCTCGGATGGATATGGCATTCGGGATGGTGCCAAGCTGCTTACCTTTTAAGCTGTAGGGCTTGGGACGGCGTATCAGACGGTTGGTTCGCAGATACGTTAGCAATTCCTTCTTTAATACGCCT
>QNEM01000178.1 GCA_003645215.1 Gammaproteobacteria bacterium | reverse complement strand
CTCAGTGGCTTATTTGTTTTCCAAGGTCGGTCTGATTTCATACCCTGCAGGCAGTGATGAAGATGCCATTATGGATGCGGCTCTGGAGGGTGGCGCTGAAGATGTTGTGACCAATGATGATGGCTCAATCGATGTAATGACCGAGCCTGATAGTTTTGTGGATGTGAAAGATGCATTAATCGCTGCGGGACTTGAGCCGGAGAATGCTGAAGTCACCATGCACGCTGCAACCTCGGCAACACTAGACCTTAAAAGCGCACAGACCATGTTAAATCTGCTTGATGTGCTGGAAGACCTCGATGATGTGCAAAAAGTTTATTCCAATGCAGATATTCCTGATGATGTCATGGCGCAACTGGATTAAATGATCAGGATCCAATGACAAGAATACTGGGAATAGATCCTGGCTCTCGCTTCACCGGATTCGGGGTTATTGATATTGAGGGCAATCATGCTAAACATGTTGCTAATGGTTGTATCCGGGTCAAAGGTGAAACATTGTCAGAAAAATTACATCAAATCTTCACCGAGATTAATGACACCATTACCAGCTATCAACCCGAAGAAGTCTCTATCGAGAAAGTCTTTATGCACAAAAATGCAGATTCAGCTTTGAAGCTTGGACAGGCCAGGGGCGTCGCCATTGCAGCCTGTGCCACCAGGGATCTGGAGGTTTTTGAATATACTGCCAACCAGGTGAAACAAGCCACGGTTGGTAAAGGCCATGCCAAAAAGGAACAGGTACAACATATGGTGAAGATCCTGCTATGCCTGCAGGAAGATCTGCAGGAAGATGCGGCAGATGCGCTGGCGATTGCACTGTGTCATGGTCACTCCAGGGACACCCTGATGCGTATTGAAGGTGTGCGCGGCGTCAAGGGTGGACGACTGGTATGAGCAAAAAAATACGATGGCCATGAAAATAAGATGATAGGCCAGATACGCGGCATATTAATTCACAAGCAACCACCGCATATGATGGTTGATGTACAGGGCGTTGCTTACGAAATCGAAGCACCGATGACGACCTTCTACAAACTGCCTGATACAGATGTGGAGGTCACCATATTTACCCATCTGGCAATACGCGATGATGCTCATCTATTATTTGGTTTTGCCACGCAAGAAGAGCGCACAATGTTTCGTACCTTGATCAAGGTCAATGGTGTCGGTGCGAAAATGGCGCTGACCATACTCTCGGGCATGGAAGCTGATGTCTTTGCGCAATGTATCCGTGGTGGTGATGCAGAGAGCCTGGTCAGGTTGCCCGGCGTCGGCAAAAAAACCGCTGAAAGACTCATTATAGAGATGCGTGACCGCCTGAAGGATTGGGAGTTAGGTACTGTTGTTGACAGTGATTCAAATAGCACAGCTGCTCGAAGCAGTAATCAGTCTGATGATGCCGTCAGTGCACTGGTTGGGCTGGGTTATAAGCCGCAGGAAGCCAGTCGTTTTGTCTTCGCCGTCGCCACCGAGGATATGAGTAGTGAAGAAATCATTCGCCAGGCGCTTAAGGCTTCGGTTAAGAAATAGTGGCTTCTAAGCAAATTTCCATCCTTCTGACATAATCTCGCCATAATTCCCGCGTAATATGACCTTAAAGCTTAACCCGATTGGCAAATTGAAGCGTTAACAGGGAAAATAGCACTCTAAATACAGTACTGAATAATAATGACTGCCGAGCCTAATCCAAACATCGTGCCGACCAGCACTGCTGATGATATTGCAGCAGATAATACCCTGCGCCCTAAACGGCTGGCAGATTATCTCGGCCAGCAATCTGTGCACGAACAAATGGAGATATTCATTGGCGCGGCACGGAAACGTCAGGAATCTCTGGATCACGTATTGATCTTTGGACCGCCCGGCCTCGGGAAAACCACATTGGCACATATCATCGCCAATGAAATGGGCGTTAACATGCGCCAAACCTCTGGCCCGGTACTGGAGCGACAAGGTGACCTGGCTGCCCTGCTAACCAACCTAGAACCTAACGATGTGCTCTTCATTGACGAAATCCATCGCCTGAGTCCTGTGGTCGAAGAAGTGCTTTATCCCGCCATGGAAGATTATCAAATTGATATCATGATTGGTGAAGGCCCAGCTGCCCGTGCGATCAAACTGGATGTGCCGCCATTCACGCTGGTCGGTGCCACAACTCGTGCAGGTTTGCTAACTTCACCTCTCAGGGATCGCTTCGGTATTGTGCAGCGACTCGAATTCTACAGCGCCGATGAATTGTCCAGTATTGTTAAGCGTTCTGCCAAAATCCTTGAGGTAGATATAGACGATGCTGGTGCCAAGGAAATTGCGGCACGCTCGAGAGGCACGCCCCGTATCGCCAACCGTTTATTACGACGTGTTCGCGACTACGTAGAGGTCAAGGCCGACGGCAACATTACTGCAGAGTTATCGAACAAGGCACTGGATATGTTAAATGTCGATGTGCACGGTTTTGACATGATGGATCGT
This sequence comes from Gammaproteobacteria bacterium, assembly GCA_003645215.1. GTDB lineage: Bacteria > Pseudomonadota > Gammaproteobacteria > Eutrophobiales > Eutrophobiaceae > SMWN01. Next base: position 2,278 of record QNEM01000178.1, on the reverse strand, counting down.
AAATTATTATTGGCCATCATCCAGAAGTTTGACGGCGGCCCTGTTGGACTCAGCAGTCTCGCCGCGGCCATTAGTGAGGAACGTGACACCATAGAAGATGTGCTTGAACCCTTCCTGATCCAGCAGGGGTTTTTAATGCGAACATCGAGGGGGCGTACCGCAACAAAAACCGCTTATTTACACTTTGGTCTGGATGCGCCAAAAATGAACGAATCAGGTGCGGATTTGTTTGATGAAGAGTGATGTCCATAAAAATGAATTCAATCTGCAAGTACGAGTCTATTACGAAGACACGGATGCAGGTGGTGTTGTCTATCACAGTAATTATCTCAACTTTATGGAACGTGCTCGTACCGAATGGTTACGTCATATCGGTTTCGAACAACACACACTGATTGAACAGGATGAAATTTTATTTGCCGTTCGCCACATCAATATTGATTTTCACAAACCCGCTCGTTTTAATGAGCTGCTTAATGTTAAAACGCATATCGCCGATCAGCGCAAGGCCAGTCTGGTTTTTGAACAAATTATTTCTAACCAGGCTGAAGAAATCATTTGCAAGGCACGCATCAAGATTGCCTGCCTCAATTGCAAGACAATGAAACCCGAACCTATCCCTGAAACAATCATATCGGAGCTGAATTAATGTCAACAGGAACTGATCTTGGTTTTTTACATTTAATTCTTAACGCCAGCTTGCTGGTTCAACTGGTGATGCTGATTCTGGTTATCACATCGTTTGTCTCATGGACGATGATCTTTAATAAACGCGTCATGTTAAGCAGGGCCATAAAGGCAGCTGACACCTTTGAAGGCCAGTTCTGGTCGCTGGAAGATCTTTCACCGCTTTATAATCGCATTTCCAATAGCAGAGCCCCTGCAACAGGCATGGAAAAAATATTTGAAGCAGGCTTCAAGGAATTTGCAAAATTACGTGGTCAGGAAAAAACGCAACCGGATGCCGTCATTGAAGGGGCTCAACGTGCCATGCGCATCGCCATGAATAAAGAGATTGATATCCTTGAAACCAATCTTTCTTTTCTGGCCACAGTCGGATCAACCAGCCCTTATATCGGTTTATTTGGAACGGTTTGGGGCATCATGAACAGCTTTCGTGCCCTGGGAAATGTACAGCAAGCTTCCATATCATTAGTTGCACCAGGGATTGCCGAAGCCTTGATTGCAACCGCCATGGGTTTATTTGCGGCGATACCGGCAGTAATTGCATACAACCGTTATTCAAACGATGTAGAAAGATTGATCAGTCGTTATGACATCTTCATGGATGAATTTTCATCCATTTTGCACAGACACGCACATTCTTAGGGATGTGAAGGGTTAAAGGTGAAACGTGAAAAGTAAAACTACACAAAAAGATTATCAGACGACGACAGACGTATACCAATGCGTATCATGCACAAATCGTAAATCGTCCTTCACTCTTCACTCTTCACTCTTCACTTCCAAAAAATGAGACAAAGAATACGCAAAAAACCTATGGCTGATATCAATGTGGTTCCCTATATTGATGTAATGCTGGTATTGCTGGTTATTTTCATGATCACTGCACCTTTGCTGAGCCAGGGCGTAAAAGTTGATCTGCCTCAAGTTCCATCAGAGCCATTAAAGACAGATCATAATAAAGAACCTGTGATCATCAATGTTGATGCTGCGGGAAATTTCTATATCAACTATGGCGAGGATCAGGAAAAACCTATCAGTGCTGAAGATTTGGCGAATCGCGTAAATGCCCTTTTAAAATATCAGCCCGGTATTCCGGTATTGGTGGGCGGTGATACCAACGTCCCCTATGGCCGCGTTATTGGATTGATGGCCTTATTGCAGAGTGCAGGGGTCCCCAGTGTTGGCATGATCACTGAACCTCCGGAGAATTGATGTCTAATGAGAATTGGTTGGTTTACGACACTCAGCTCTGGCGTACTGTCTTTAATACTGCATATAGTCATAGGTGCATTATTAATAATCAGTTTTGATTTTACGCCTAAACCGAAAACACATACCCGGAAAGATATAAATGTTGTCGAGGCTGTGGCAATTGATAAAAAACAGGTTGAACTTGAACTGGCAAGAATCAGGAAGCTTGAAGAAGACAAACATAAGAAAGAAAAGAAACGTCTGGATGACCTGGAAAAAAAGGCCAAAAACCTGGTAAACAAACGTAAGGAAGAAGAGAAAAAGCTGGCGGATACAAAAAAGAAGAAAGCAGCTGAAGAAAAGAAGAGAAAAGCAGAGCAGAAGAAAATCGCCAAACTGG
>QNEM01000177.1 GCA_003645215.1 Gammaproteobacteria bacterium | reverse complement strand
TAATATTTTCAACAATTCCGGCCCGCAGTGGGTTGAGGTGAATATAGCGGACCAGTTCCTTCAGGTAGGGGTCTTCCTGGCAAAGAATGGACTTGTATCTGTTTTGGAATAAATGACCACTTCGCCGGTGCCGAATGTTGAATCCGATGGCATAGCCCGTCAGCAGGCGTCTCATGACCGTTGCAATGGGAACTTTACCGGTTATCAAAAGCAGGTGAAAGTGGTTGGGCATCAGTGCCCAAGCAAAACATTCAGTATGTGTTTCAGTTACAATTTTTTCAAGGCGTGTTAAGAAATTGTCCCGGTCCAGATCATCCCTGAAGATTTTCCTGCGTTCGATTCCTCTACCAATGATATGATGCAAAGCTCCGGGAGCATCTATGCGTGCTTGACGTGGCATAAGATTAGCATAGCATACTGAAAGTCTTTTTCAAACCAAATATTAAAATATAAAGGGCGTTATATAATAAGAATACAAAGGGTTATGCCTTTCAGCATAGCACAGAAAAAAAGTATTATCGCGTAGATAAAGAAATAACCTCTTGATAGCATAAGGTGTCCAAACCAAAAACCCCAAAGGGCGCTAAAAGAAGGTTATTATGAGTAATCAGGAGATTATCAGGAGAGAGCAGTATTGTCAAATTGTCAATGAGATATTTGGTTCCGATGCATACCTGGTGGTCGGTATCGATGTAGCAAAACAAAAGCATTATGCCTTTATCTGCCCATGATTTTAGCCGGGCAGAATAACCTGATCGACCAGTTCTCCTACCGCTCTTCACAACCACTGGCCTCCCGGGTTGTAGCCCGCAGTCATCTTCAGGCAACCACTCTTGATGGCATGAAAACCTACCTTGCGCATCATCTGGCTATTGCCGGGATTGAACACAACCTGTTTGATCAAACCGCGCTGACCGCTATCCACCAAGGATCCGGAGGCCTGTTTAGAAAAGCAAACCACCTGGCAAGAGGGTCGCTTATCGCTGCCGCTGCCAAACAACAATCCATGGTTGCTGCCGAACATGTGCAACTGGCTGCAACCGAACTCATTTAACCAACCATGCTTGAAGGAGGATGTTATGATGACGCGTCACGAAAAATGGGTACATGAAATAAATCTGGATGAAATCGTCGATAGAACTAGTGAACTGCTGGTCACTATTATGCTGTTGAGCCTTGAACAAATCAACGAGCAATACCTGCACATAAAACCACAATCAGATTTACCCGATGATATCTCCTTTTAAAACAAAAGCCGGGCTCGGTTCATCTAATCCGAAAATGGCCACAGCTCTTTGAAATAATCAGAGGATTTTGGTTTGTCCACTCTGGAAATCAACATCTGGCATCCTTTGACAGAACACGCATAACCTGTTACTGAATATATCTCTCTTACCTACCGCAGAGTCTTACTTGTCATCGCCATCAGCGTTATCATAATGACTACATTTGTCCGAACTGGCTGGAGGTCTGAAATGGCCTCCGGTCACTGTCCTTTCCAATACAATTTCTTTCTTGACCCATCCCATCCATACCGTATATTACTGTAATCGTAATTAATTCTCATCCAGATTCCCAGACTATGGTTAGCCTTCGGGATAACCATCGATCTTCAGTCTCAATCTCTCCCCCAGGTACTCACTGGCTGATGCCAGTTCCTTGTATATCAACTCAGCACCCTCTTTGTACCGTTCAATCTTCTCTTCATTCCAATGTTTGGGTGGAGGCTGGAGGTTCGCAATACGGTCGGCCAGCTTGACCATCCAGATCTCTTTGGGCTGCAGTTTGATACGCTGTAGGCTGTCTTCCAGTTGCATCCTTTTACGTTTGTATTCATCCTCAGAAATCCCCACCGCCCCATCTTTTGATAGAGCCAGCACACCATCTGCAACGTAGCTGCCAAATTGGCTCACAATCTCATCATAAACAACGTAAGTATCCTCAAGGCAGTCATGCAACAAAGCGCATTGAACGGCAAGGTTTGGCCTATCAACCTCTTCCGCTGCCAAAGCAGCAAGGATTTCCATTGCAACGAGACTCACATGAACAACATATGGCAGGTCGGTTCCCGGCATGCGTTGATCTTTATGAGCTTCAGCTGCGAACTTGAGGGATTTGAAGTACTTTTCACGAGACCAGTTGCCCATCATAACTCTTTCATACTTTCAAACAACTCCTCCGAAGTGTGTTCTCAAACACAACGACCTTCAATAGTTGCGTATCACTCCCCCACTCCAACCAACCATATAGGGACATCAAGCCCAATAACATTCAACGTATCCTTGGCCACATTGAAGCTTGCCATACCACTAATGGCACTCTTCCTATGAGCGAAATACAACATAGGGTCAGACAGGACTATCAGGATACCCAATGCAAGTCTCTTTTCAGCATATGCAATCCTAAATCCACAGAAATCCTTGAACATAGCTTCGGCTTTGCCGAACTGAGCTTCAACCTGAACGAGTGAGGAACCATACAGCTTTGCAAAGTCTGCATGCCATTTGGTGTTTAGGGTTGTGGACGTTCTACAGAGATTCATGGTGTTCCATTGCCTGATCTCTTGCAGGGATCTGGTTACACCGAACTCATCAGGCGGTTTCTTACTCCATCCAGTAGGTACAGTGTCATAGTACCAGTTCTTCGATGTCAATAACCAGAACAGGTCTGCGTTGATCTCTGATTGTTTCTGCCTTTTCGGCAACAGAGCTATAGAGCCTGTTATCTCATCCTGCAGGCCAGCATCGATGGAATTGATATATTCTTGGGAACAGTTATAATAGTAGGATTCAAGATTCATTGGTGGTACCTTGCTTGCAAGATCGTTATGTTAATGATAAAAATTGCAATCGGACGCTTTTTAAATACCATGATCTCGTTACTGCTTAATCATGTTTTTTAACTTTTGCCACAAGCCTGAGCCAATCATATCATCGGCCTTTCTGATTATACGCTGTATTAACTCAAGGACATCTCCCTCACCTGCCCAGTGTCTTTTTATGACTTCTGGATCTGTGTTGTTCACAACCTGATTCAGAACGTAAGCAGCTAAGCATATATCATCAATGTAGCCTATCGGACCAACAATTGCTTCAGGGATCAAATCTATGGGAGATACAAAATAGGCAATTGCACCTGCCAATTTGGCCTTTTCCTTGACAGGAACATCCTTGTCGATCGTGAGCTTGCACAAAAGGTGAAAGAGATCGGGTGCGGCCAATAAATACTCTTGCCATTTATGATCCTTCCCTTCATCAGTTTGAAGCCATGATTTAAATTTGGTTCTGAGTTCTTGATAATAGCCTGTGTCTTGATTTGCCATTTAAACCTCCTGTTTTTCTTATTTCACAATCCTAAGTCCTGATGAAAGCAGGATCTCTTCACAAACTCGATCGTTTTCTGGCAGTATCAGTTTTTCTGTGTGGGGCCCTGCAACTCAACCTGAAAACTCATCCCAGCAAAGGTCATAGCTTGTGCTCCTGCCACCTCCTGGATTGGGACGAAGGATGCCCTTTTGAACGAGGTCTGCCAATTCTCTTTGAGCCGTTGCCCTGCTGGCATGGGTCATGCCGGCATATTTTCGATTGGTCAGGCCTCCCTCAAAACCGCCAGGGCCCGCATCAAGTAAGCGGTTTAGGACTTTACTCTGGCGCTCTTTAACATTACTCTGAGCGTAATGTTTCCAGAACCGGGCCTTTAACATTACGTTGGCCAGGAGTCTGTTTGAGCTCAGAATAGCTCTGGACATGCACTCCAAAAACCATTTCATCCAATCGGTGATATCGCCGTTTCCGTTGTTTGTGCTTTCGAGAATCCGGTAATAGTTCTCTCGTTCCGCCATGATCTGTGAAGAAAGACTATAGTATCTTGTTGGTAGATTTTCATCCTGAGCCAGGACCATCTCTGTCAAAGCCCGGGCAATCCTTCCATTCCCATCCTCAAAGGGATGCACCGCCACGAACCACAGATGGGCCATACCAGCCCTAAGGATGCCGTCCATTTCTTCACGACTATCCTCCCACCAACAGAAAAAGCGGTTCATTTCATCTGCCAAACGCTTTGCCGGTGGCGCTTGGAAATGGATTATTTCCCGTCCAATAGGTCCCGATACAACCCTCATCGGCCCTTTGCTATCATCACGCCAGGATGCAACTTTTATTTTGTGTATTCCTGAATAACCAGTGGGGAATAAAGCTGCATGCCAGCCAAACAGCCTTTCAGGAGTCAGCGTCTGATTAAAGTTCTGCGTGGCATCCAGTAATATTTGAACAACCCCATCGGCCTGTTGATTTTTTATCATGACCATACCGGCAGACGGCAAACCAAGTCGTCGGGCCACTGAGGATCGAACAGCATTGGGATCCAGGCGTTCACCTTCAATTTCAGATGTTTTCAGGGCTTCTTCGATCAACACTTCGGCTCTGGCCTGTTGCCTGACGTCGAACCCCAAGTCCTTCATTTGAGTCAACAGCGAACCCTGCTGGAATCGACAATCGCCTATAAGTTTGAGAAGGGCTGCATTGTCCCAGCGAAACTCAGGCCATGATGGCTGCTGCCAAATGTATTGCGCTGTTTGAGTCATTTCATACCCTTTATCGGCTCATATTTTGAGTCGATAATATACCATAATTGACTCATTAGCAATGATTTTTTAACAGTGAATGTTGCGGAAATAACACTAATGAGGTTTTTTTCGAACCATTTTAAATGAGCGCTGTTCTTTATGCCATTATGCCTTTCAGGTACCCGTTAG
>QNEM01000176.1 GCA_003645215.1 Gammaproteobacteria bacterium | reverse complement strand
TCAGGTGGGACAGACTACAAACTTACTATGGGGATTGTGGCCGGGGATAACGATATAACACTACTCGAGATCTTTAAAATCAGTGAAGACGGTTATGATAATTATGGAGACTGTGCTGCTGCAGTGGAAGAGGTTCTATTTGGTACCGGAAATCCGCAAAATGCCGTAGGCAACTGTATCGATCCCGATAATGATGCAGGCAATCCTGATAAACAGGTTCTCATTCACTCTACCACAGACTGCTGGAAATACTGGAAAGGAGATCTTAATAACTGGCCACAGCACACGACAACATTGCTTGACAAATGTGGGGATGTCTATGCTTCCGGTGTGGATCCCAGGGAAATTTCACCTTCTGATCCGTCCTATGCCTGTTATGGTGACTCTAATGCGGGAACCGATTATATCGGCCGGTGCTGGACTGTTGGAACGGTCTGCCCCGAAGTAGCCTGTGCAGACATCCCGACTCGAGGATCAAACGATCCGTATTATCGATGCAACACCAACAAAGTCGAATATTGTCCCAAAAAGGACTATAAGAAAGGGGTGTGCAAGGTCGCCTGGCGGACGTATTATGCACCAGGCACCTGTCCTGATGATCCCAGCGCCGGATGGTTAGGCGAGTATGACGGTAATGGCAACATACCGGATGAACTTAAAACCTGCGTAGAAGATGCAATGATTGCTTATTGTCAAAGTACTCAAGCACCACAGGTTGTTGATCCTTCGGATTTGGTGGTTAATCCAGCAGATTCAAGCACTTCGGTTGGAGATGTTTATAATCTGCCGGCCATTTTGAATGCCGCCGGTGTTGCAGGCGGACTAGGAGAACCCATAGCTAAAATGAACGGGCTGATCCAAAAAGATGTTGCAGCAGATGCACCAGAAGGCCTGCTGCAAAAATATGCAAGCCAGATCAGGATCGGTGCCATGGCATTTAATAATGACGGATCCGACAGTGAGTGTAACCCCGCCAACTTTGATCCTTATGTCACCTATAACTGTGACGACGCCGACAATGAAGACGGAACATACCTGGTACAGGAAATAGGTGGAACCACTGCTGACCTGATTGTAAATATCAATGATATCAAAGCTGACTCATGGACACCACTTGCCGAAGCCATGTTCAATGCCATTGGTTATTTTACTCAGGATACAAATTATGTAATCAAAGCAGATCATTTACAAATTAACGGCAGTGCAGCACCTGAGCCCATAGAAGAATACTGCCAGGCCAATAACATCGTACTGATTACAGACGGTTCATCGACTGCAGATTTAAACACAAAAATGGTAGCAGTAGCAGAAGGGGTTGGTAAAGACGCTGATGGTATGGATGACAGCAATGGTTGCGGAGCCCTTTACGGCAGTACCTATCTGGATGACCTGACCTATTTTGCAAAGGAAAATAATAGCCTTTATAATAACAGCTCCTATGTTTTTACTGAATCGCCCGAAAATATTTCAACATATATTGTTTCTAACGGAACGCCGCGAAATATAGGAACAGGGGAGTGCAGTCCTGCAACATTGCTGACCAATGCGGCGGACAACGGTAGTGATAAAGGTCTTTTAACTGCAAACAACCCGGATGAGTTGTATTCAGAACTGGATGAATTATTTCAATACACACTTGAGCGGGCAGCATCGGGATCCGCAGCATCCGTAATTGCTGCAACAAGATCCGGAGAAGGTGCCGTCTACCAGGCTATTTTCTGGCCGAACATGGATGATCCCAGTGGCGATCCGACAGTGACCTGGGTCGGTGAGGTACACGCCCTGATGGTCGACTCACTCGGCCAGTTGTACGAAGATACAGTACAGGATTCTACCCTGAATACAACCGAAGACAAACGGGTGGTTTTCTACTATGATGATGCAGAAAATAAAACCAAGGCATGCTACGGGACTGTCGATATTGACGGCGGTACCTGTACCGGCACATCTAAAGACTTAAATGAGGTGAACTATTTATGGTCTACTGCTGAATGGCTGGCGGATATAACAGACACTGATATTCTTGTGAACCGGGTAGCGTATATGTCAAATGAAAAAAGACGGTTTATTTTTACATGGAATGATTTAAACAATGATGGAAAAGTCGGCACACCCGGTTTCCCCAGCACTCAATATGGATTTGAGTTTGAAAATGGAACAAACTGGAATGCCTTATCAAACATAGCAACTGCAGCGGGCAGGGATTCTCTTTTTTCGGATTTTGGCGTCACAACAGCTGCCGAACTCAATGAAATTGTCAATTGGATGCGTGGAAAAGATGATTTAACAGATAATTCCATCAGGGCCAGGCAGGTTCCGACACCTGCTAATTTTAATATTACAAGCAGTCCTGCTAATATTACATGGAGACTTGGCGATGTTATTCATTCAACGCCAACGGCTGTAGGAAGACCAGTAGAATCATTTCATCTACTTTATAAAGACGCCACATACGCCGCGTTCTACAGTCAATATGCGCACCGCCGGAATGTAATCTATTTTGGCGCCAATGATGGCATGCTTCACGCCGTGAATGGTGGATTTTATGACTCGTCATCAACATCTTTTTGCAAAAACTTGGATAGCGATAACCTTTGTTTTGATGACGGATCAATGCCTGAACTGGGAGCGGAACTGTGGGCATATGTTCCTTACAACCTTCAGCCACATCTTAAATGCCTGATGGATTCCAATTACCGGCATAAGTACTATATGGATCTTAAACCCCGAATTTTTGATGTTAAAATTTTTAGTTCGGATGCAGATCACCCTGGAGGCTGGGGAACTATTCTGGTTGCTGGTATGCGGTTAGGAGGAAAGGAATTAGAATCAGATGGTGTAGCTGACAATCGAAAATTCATTTCTTCTTATATTATACTGGATATTACCAATCCTGAAAAAAAACCTGTTCTATTAGGAGAGTTGACGGTCAATTCTAATACACATGCCGACATGGGATATACCACAAATATCCCCACTGTCGTGCCCATGAAATCAAACGGAACTGATGATTCAGAATGGTATCTGGTATTTGGAAGCGGCCCAACAAACCTTGATGGCACAAGCGATCAGAAACCAAGAATTGCTACTTTTAATTTGAATCAGTTGACATCAGTTTCATCTGAGCCCTTTCAAATTCTAAATACACTTGGGTCAGCCGGGGGTTCAATTGAACTAAGCGGTTCAGACAATGGTTTTGTATCAGACCCTGTTACCATGGATTTTTTGGTAGGTGGATATCTTGATGAAGATTACAGGGGCGATGCCATATATTTTGGAACAGTAGAAGGCACATGGGGAAACTGGAGCGGAAAAATGTATCGCTGGGTGACAAACGCCGATACCTTACCAACAACACCTGATGACTGGGGAGACGCCACTACGAACCAGCCCAATCTTTTAATCAACACAGGTCGGCCTATTTCAGCAGCGCCTACCATTGGTTGGGATGGATTTAATTACTGGGTATATTTTGGTACGGGCCGTTTTCTTCACGAGGATGATAAATCCGATGTCAGCAGCAATGGGCAAGATCTTTTTTTCGGGCTTAAGGAACCGGTTAATCTGGTTGGCGACTTTACCTGGGCTACAATCGGATTTGATGACTCTACCGGCGACATCGGCTCCACAATTCTACCCGGTTCACGTAAACTGGTACGAACTGATCAGATTGTCGTCAGTCAGGCTGATACAAAAACGCAATCCCTTTTAACCTGCCTGGATACTACCAGCAACTGCCTAATACCATCAACTGCTCAAGGCGGCACTGGTGATTTGATAGATTATTTTTCCGAACTTGAAGATTTCATCGCCGGCACAGGATTTGTCTATGATAGTAGTCTTACGCCAATCGGCTACACCGGAACTGATGGATGGTATCTCGAATTTCCGGAAGACAGGGAAAGAAATTTGGGGCAGCCTACCCTGTTAGGCGGTTTAACAACGTTTACCACCTATCAGCCTTATGAAAATATCTGCCTTCTTGAGGGTCTGGCAGCTCTTTACGGTCTGTATTTTAAAACCGGCACAGCATGGCATGAAGCAGTTTTCAATCCTGGTGCATCGCAAGGTGCTGATCCAAAAGTTATCAGTAGAAAGGAAATCGGCAGAGGGCTTGCAACAACTCCAAACCTTCATATTGGTAAGGCAGACGGTGCTAAAGCTATTGTTCAGACAAGTACAGGTGCAATTGTAGAAATTGAGCAGCCGACACTTCCCTTGCAGGACAGCAAATCAGGGAAGGCATCATGGCTCAGGGAATAAGGAATTTCTAAATGCCTGATTACAGATTATTAGAAGAAAGCAGACTGGAGACATATTGATCACACAAAAAAAAATTTTATATGGTATATTACTAACCTTGGTGTTTTTAGGCATGGGTACGATTTCCATGGCATCTGTTGATTGGGAAATACAAAAGGAATTTTCTATAAAAACCAAACCAAAGGATATTGCGACCTCTACAAATGGGAAATGGCTCTATATTTTATCTGACAACGGTAAAATTTTAATTTATTCAATTACCGGTCTCCTTAAAGATGAGATAATTATTGGAAACGATATCGAGTCGATTGAGGCAGGCCCTCGAGAAAATATATTATTTTTATATAATAATGAAAAAGCAGCCGTTCAGATCCTTGCGTTTGATTTTGTCCAAAAGATCAACATATCCGGTTCTCCTTTTATAGGGAACCCTGAAGCGCCTGTAGTCATTGTTGTTTTTACCGACTATCAGTGACCGTATTGCGCCCAGTTGATGGCGT
>QNEM01000175.1 GCA_003645215.1 Gammaproteobacteria bacterium | reverse complement strand
TTCCTACCAGTAAATCTGTCCACGAAGCAGGAATGCACTCGGTTCATCACCATCAAATTGGTTACCTGGCCGATCAAAACTCATAACCTTCTTGTAGTTGGCCATCATCCTTATGGTCTTGGTCATGTACCAGTTCAAGCCGACTGTCAGTAGATCACCATCACCACCGATAACACCAGCACCAGTATCATTCAGATCCATGTTTTCGTAGCGGACACCCACTTCCCAGGCCCCGAAACCACCCCTCCCAACTGGAGCATTAGGTGTGAGACCTCCGAACTGGGCTTTCTTAAAGTCGTAGTTCTTGGATTCGCCAGTCAGAAACCAGCCACCTTCAACGGAATAGCCATCGAAGCTAACATCGGACAAGCCACCCTTTCGAGTCAATTCTGTATCGATATACTGCAACTTGACGTAACCAGGGCCCCAGATGCCGACGGTTTCGAGACTGTATGTCAGTGTGTCGTCAACGCTTGTTCCTAAATCAGCAGACCAGGACTTGGAATCAATTACATGAAATACGCCTTGACGCTGGCTGATTTTGACAGAATCTCCGTTTGGATTTCGGTAGAATACACCTCCACCAATATGTAACAAGTGTGTCTTATCTTGCATGAAGGGGATACCGGTTGCCCTGAAACCTGTGTTCCACTGCTCATCACATTCCTTATTAGCATCAACACAGGAATCCGGATCATCATCTACTGTGCCTCCGAAGACACCGGCATGTAATGTCCAGCGTCCATCCATGCCCCTGGTAAAGGCAGACACACCTAAATGACGTGCCCGTTCAATTGGTCCATCACTCCAGGCAGTCCTGTTAATGAAGGTCATGTACTTGGAACTAGACATGGTTTCCCAACTGCTTGGCATGTGTGATTGTCCAAATTTAATCCAGTAGTCACCGTAGCTTGTCTTGTCCTTGTAGCCAAAATAAGCATCCTTGACAGATACGGTTTCATCAACGGCGGCAAAATCAGCTTCAAACTTGCCTATCCAGTGTTTCCACAGTGTCATATCCATGCCCAATCTGGCACGTCTTAGCTCCCAGCCGCTGCCCAGCTTGACCTTATCTGAGTCGATGCCGTTGTAATCCGCCATAATTCGACCGATCAATCTCCATTTGAAATTACCATCCTGTGATTCAATCTGAAGTTTTTCCTTGGTAGTTATCTTTGGCATGGATTTACTGGCTACCGCCACTTCTTCTTTTGCTGCTTCCTTTGCTGTTTCTTTTGCTACTTCCCTGGCCTCTTGTTTGATCGCCTCGGTCTTGACCGCTTCGGCTTTTTCGCCATCGGCTTTGGCCGCACTGACCAGTAGCTCATACTCGCCTTGCGTAAGGCTACCTTTGTCTACCAGAATCTTTAGCAGATCTAGCATTGCATCATTCGTTGCATAAACGGGTGAGTAGACAAGTGACAATATTATTGTCATGGAAATGATGAAATATTTTTTCAAATCAATATAGGAAGACACGGTATTCTCCTTTTTTATATGACGACTATGTGTCGCACGAACAAACACATTGTATTTTAATAATGTGCAATTAGGTAAGTTAAAGAATAGCTATGTAAGGAACATTCCTTTAAACATAAAAAAGAAGATGATCGCCAGTCCTGCACCTGCCGGTAAGGTGACCAGCCAGGATAGAAAAATACTGCCAACAACCCTGAGATTAATAGCACTTATTCCCCTTGCCAATCCAACCCCGAGGACAGCACCAACCAGTGTATGCGTTGTTGATACAGGAATACCTACACCCGAAGCCAGAACCACAGTTGTTGCCGCCGATAGTTCAGCAGCAAAACCACGCGTAGGTGTTAACTCTGTAATTTTGGTACCAACGGTCTTCATAACTTTAAAACCAAGGGTAATTAAGCCGAAGACTATGCCAGCTCCGCCCAGTAACAGGATCCACGGTGGCATTATTGATTTTTGTAACACTTCACCACCGCTGTTAACTATGCCGACAATTGCTGCCAACGGGCCTACGGCATTTGCAACATCATTTGAGCCATGCGCAAATGCCATTGCACAGGCAGTAAAGATCATAAGTACGGCAAAAATACTTTCGACATTACCAAAACGGCTATCTCTTTCTGCCAGGGGATCAGGTTTAACGCGATTGAGTAAATATTTCCCAATCATGGCAACAATGATTCCGAAAATAGTGGCATAAAACAGACTCTCGCCAGTACTAATATGCAGGCCAATATGCTTTAGTCCCTTCACCAGGGTCACCATACCGATCATGAATCCGGTAAAGAACATATAAACAGGAACATATTTTATTGCATTAGATAAAGGATCGGCACTATCGAGAATAAATTTCTGCACACTGCGTATGAGCATGTAAGCAATCGTCCCTGACAGAAGTGGTGATATGACCCAGCTGGCAACAATCGCCCACACCTTGCTCCAGACCACAGCATCGATACCAATCCCTACTGCAGCAAAACCTATTATCGCACCTACAATTGAATGGGTTGTTGAAACAGGCCAGCCAAAACTGGATGCAACAAAAAGCCAGATACCGGCAGCCAGTAATGCGGACAGCATTCCAAAGACAAGCAATTCCGGTGTTCCTGCCATGACTGACGCATCTATCATTCCCTTGCGAATGGTTGCTGTCACTTCACCACCGGCAAGGTAAGCGCCAGCGAATTCAAAGATCATGGCAATAATAATCGCTTGTTTAACGGTTAAGGCACCAGAACCGACTGATGTCCCCATCGCATTCGCGACATCGTTGGCACCAACACCCCAAGCCATAAAAAAACCAAAGATACAGGCAAGTATCAGAAGGATTTGTCCATATTCAGAAATAAATAACATATTTTTCTCTCTTAAAAATGTTAGCGGGCGACGATGACCTGGATCTGTTCACCTGTTTTTTGTGCACAATCAGCCAGGTTACCAATCTGTTCGATAATCTTGTAAAGAAAAACCGCATCGACTGCTGACAATTCTTCTTCCAACGGGTGCAGTTGCGCACGTATAAGAATCTGTTGTTCATCAGTCTCATGTTCCAGTTGATCCAATCGGAATATTAATTTTTTAACTATCTCGATTGATCTGCCGCCAAAGCCTGTTTCGATTAATTCATCCAGTTCATCGATCACAGATTTTGCTGCGGCTGTCGTTTTAATTGATGTTTTAATAAATTCGATAAGGGAATCGGCTATGGCAGGTGGAACAGATAATTCACGACCAAAGATTAAACCTGCAATATCTTTCGTTTTGTTCGCTATTTTGTCCTGTTTGGATAACAGGTTAAGCAAATCTTGCCTGGGTATTGGCATAAACAGGCTTTTGGGTAGATGCAGGCGAATTTTCTTTTTTTCTGCATCGGCACGATTTTCTGCATCAACGATCTGTTCATGGTGTATCTCTGCCTGCTTCCAGTCATTCGCAATGACGGCTTCAAAAAAAGGCAGCATATACTCGGCACACTCCACAACACTCTGCATATGTCCCTGTAAAGGTTTAATAGGAGAACGCCCAAATACTCTGGTAATTGCATTAGAAGATGACATAATTTTTATCGCCCAAAATATATAAAATTGATGGCAACAGCCATGTATTGGGGATGCAGTCTAGACTGCGAATGTTAAGGAAATATTAAGAGAGGATTAAATTTTTATAAAGATACGAGCGGCAGAGTTACTCGGAATAGAGAACCCTGACCCGGGGTACTTTCCAGTGCTATGTGTCCCTGATGTCTTATCACAATATGTTTAACAATAGAAAGACCAAGCCCGGTTCCCCCCAAGGTCTTGGAACGTGCCTTGTCTACACGGTAAAAACGTTCAAATATTCGTTGCTGTTCTGCAGGCTCAATACCGATTCCGTTATCTTCAACCTCAACGATTGCTTGCTCATGGTATGTTGATAGTTGAACAGTTACCTTGCCACCTTCCGGCGTATATTTAATCGCATTATCCAGTAGATTTATTAACAATTGGTTTAACGATTCCTCGTCCCCGGAAATAACTACTTTATTTTCAGGACATTGAACATCCAGTGACAGTGTTTTTTCTTTTGCGAAAGGCTGTAAAACCTTACAACTACGTTCAATAATTTCCTTCAGGTCGACATTTTCAAAAGACTCGGCGCCACTCGATTCAAGCCTGGATAAAGCCAGCAGGTCTGATATTAATTGTGATAGTCGTATCGATTGACCATTTACTTTTTGTAAAAACTGCTGCCTCGTTTCCTCGTCCATGCCGGCATCTTCAAGCAAGGTCTCGGTAATTCCCTGTATTGCAGTTACCGGTGTTTTTAGCTCATGTGAAGCATTCGCGATGAAGTCTCTTCTGGTTGCTTCTCGCTGTGCAGCTGTCTCTGCAAACAGATTTAATGTCTTTGCCAATTCGCCTATTTCGTCTTGTCTGTCTATCTCCAGTCGCTGTTTATAGTCTCCTTCTGAATATAATTGAGCCATGTTTGTCATGCGGCTTAAAGGGACTGCGAAACTTCGAGCAATCCAGAACCCCAACAACAATGCAATGATCGCTGTCAGACTTGCTGCAACCATGACAATATTTCGTAAACGGTCCAGCCGTTGATCAATCAGTGACAAAGGTAGTGCAACACGTATGAATCCATATTGATGATTGACATCATCTATAGGCATGGCCATGTAGCGCATTGATTTCGATAATGTCTCGCTAAAACGGGTAACGACCCCTAATCCGGATTCATGTGCTTGTTGCAGCTCCGGGCGGTCGTGATGATTGTCCATTGTCACTGGATCAAGCTGCGAGTCAGCCC
>QNEM01000174.1 GCA_003645215.1 Gammaproteobacteria bacterium | reverse complement strand
TCGCCAGCAAGGAATTGGCTAAAGAAAAGCAGGAAAAATCAGAAAATAGTATGAAGGTTGGCGGTCGTATCCAGATCGATGCTGCAACATATGATGGGGATATTGCAGGTCATAGTGATGGTACTGAAATTCGTCGTGCACGGTTATTTGTACAGGGGAGCCTTGGCAAGGCCTGGGGCTATAAATTGCAATATGATTTTGCTGACGACATTGTCATAGATGGTTTACGAGATGCGTATCTGGATTTTAAAGGCTTCGAGAATTTCAAGATTCGAGTAGGCCACACCAAAGAGCCATTCAGTTTACAGAACATGACCAGTTCAAAATATGTGTTGTTTACAGAAAGGGCACTGCCAATCGTGTTTTCAAGAGGTCGTAACCTGGGCCTGGAATTAATTCATGACGATAAAAACTGGAGTGCGGCCGTCGGTATATTTGGCAGAGGTGTTAATGGGGCAGAACTGGATAATGATGAAGGTTTCGGTGCATCAAGCCGGGTGACCTATGCACCCATCAATGAAGAAAATCGGGTATTACATTTAGGCGCAACTGCAGCCTATCGTTCTACTGGTTCAATAGATGCTTTGCGCTTTCGCTTACGCCCGGAATCACACCTGACAAATACACGCCTGGTGGATACAGGGTTTTTCGATGCAGATTCTTATAACCGCTTTGTTGGTGAAGCAGCTTTTATCTCCGGTCCGTTCCATGTACAGGGTGAGTATTATCATACGTCTGTGGATCGTGATATCAGTACCAATGCGGATCTGGATTTTAGTGGCTTTTATGTTGAAGGTGGCTGGTTCCTGACAGGCGAATCCATGAATTATAAGCCATCAAAGGGAACCTATAGCCGTGTCACACCGAAGGCTGTCGTCGGCAAAGGTGGCATCGGTGCCTGGCAAGTGGCATTGCGTTTTAGCAGTCTTGATCTGACTGATGAAGATATTACCGGTGGTGAGGAAGACAATTTTACCCTTGGTCTGAATTGGTATGCGACACCGAATATCCGGTTTGCCGCAAACTATGTAAATGTTCTGGATGTGGATGGTGGAATCAATGATGGTGATGAGCCTGAATCATTCCAGATAAGGTCACAGGTTGAATTCTAGAAAAACAAGAGATTCTTACATGAAAAAACTATTTTACTTTTTGTCTCTTGTTGTTTGTATTGCACCGGGTCTGGTTAATGCCCAGGAAAGACTACGACTTGCCACAACAACCAGCACAGATAACTCAGGTCTGCTTGCAGAACTGCACCCGGCATTTGCAGCAAAGTTTAATGTAAAGGTTGATGTTATTGCAGTGGGTACTGGCAAGGCATTGCGTCTTGGTGAAAATGGCGATGTTGATGTAGTCATGGTTCATGCACCAGCTGCAGAGATCAGTTTCGTTGATAATGGCTATGGCGTTGAACGATTATCTGTTATGCATAACGATTTTGTTATTCTGGGGCCGCAAGATGATCCTGCAGGTCTTGGTACTGCGGCAACATTAAATGAAGCACTGCAAAGATTACATAATTCGGGCAGTCATTTTGTATCCAGAGGAGACGACTCAGGCACACATAAAAAAGAAATGTCACTTTGGTATGCTGCCGGGGAAAATCCTTCTGGCAGCTGGTACCTGGCAGTGGGACAGGGAATGGGCGCGGTTATTCAGATAGCAAATGATAAGCAGGCATATACCCTGTCAGACAGAGGAACTTATCTGGCCCAAAAAGACAAGATTGATTTAATTCCGGTGTTCCAGGGGGACCCAGAATTATTCAATCCCTATCATGTGATTATTGTAAATCCGGCAAAACATCCTCACGTAAAAACCGGGTTAGCGAGAAAATATGTCGGTTTTATTCGTGGAGAGACAGGTCAAAAAATCATCAGAGAGTTCAAGAAAGGTGGTGAGATATTGTTTAAACCGGACGTAATTCGTCGTTAGTATTATCTTGCAGGCCCAATTAACAGAAGCGCCCAGCTAATGAATAAGAAAATTATATCGGTATTCCTCCTGATTATTGTTCTTGCCTTACCTGCCGTTGCCAAGGCAAATCATTTACGTCTTGCTATTACTACTACTACAGAAAATTCAGGTCTTATGTCTCGTTTAAATCCAGTATTCGAGGATCAATATGGGGTAGATCTGGATGTTGTTGTCGTCGGTTCCGGTCAGGCCTTTCGCCTGGGGAGTAATGGTGATGTAGATATATTGCTGGTTCACGCGCCGGAGACAGAAAAAGAATTTATAGAGAGAGGACATGGGATTCATCGAACAGCGGTGATGCATAATGAATTTATCTTACTGGGGCCAGTTGATGATCCCTTACAGATAAGAGATGTAGCTTCTATTAAAGAGGCCTTTATACAGATAAGGGAACATGAGGCATTATTTGTTTCGCGAGGTGATGATTCAGGAACACATAAGAAAGAACTGGCGATATGGAAGTCTGCCGGCATTGATGAATATGGAAGCGGCTACCGTGCTTCGGGGCAGGGTATGGGTGCCACCCTGTTACTTGCCAATGAGTTGGGTGCCTACACATTAACTGACAGGGGTACATTTCTGGCTATGCAGGATAAGCTGGACATGGAAGTACTCTATGAAGGCGATGCAATATTGCATAACCCCTATCATGTTATTGCTATTAATCCTGAAAAACATGAACACATAAACATTGATCTTGCCGAGAAATATATCGAGTTTATTACCAGCGAAGAAACGCAAAGGATGATTGCGGAGTATCAGATCAACCAGCAGCAATTATTTCATCCGCTAATGGCAATGGTGACTGAGCAACAGTTAGTTTCAAAAGAGGAAACAGAACGCGGTTTTTTTACCGATGCAATAGACAAGTCATTTAAACTCATTCTGGATTTTAATAAAGATCTGTTCCTGGTGGTCTGGACCTCTCTGAGAATTTCGTTGATGGCAGTAATAATTGCATCAATTATTGCGATTCCATTAGGCATATTCGTTGCACTGAAATTATTCCCCGGACGTAATTTCCTGTTGAGTATATTAAATACATTGATGGCCCTGCCAACGGTGATTGTTGGACTCCTCTTGTATGGTTTGTTAAATCGTCAGGGCCTTCTGGGAGAGTTTGGCTTGCTATACACCCCTGTGGCAATGGTTATCGGGCAATCTATCCTGATTATTCCCATCATATGGAATCTCTCTATTGCGGCAGTGAAAGGTGCGGATCCCCGGTTGAGGGTCACCTGTCTTGCCCTTGGAGCCAGTCTGTTGCAGAAGGGAATGATATATATTAACGAAGTACGCTTCGCATTAATCGCGGCGATTGTTGCCGGTTTTGGCCGGGCGATTGGTGAAGTAGGTGTTGCCATGATGTTGGGTGGAAACATTGAGGGCTTTACGCGAACCATGACCACAGCAATTGCACTGGAAACCAGCAAAGGAGATTTTGAGTTTGCCCTGGCTATTGGCTTCATGTTGCTACTGGTCGCATTTGTTGTGAATATTGTTTTGCAGCAGTTTCAGGAGTTGAAATGATGAGCAATCAGTATCACTTGAACAATATCCAATTTAGTTATGCCGGAAAGAAGATCCTGGATATAAAGCAACAAACTTTTCAGCAGGGAAAAATAACAGCACTGGTCGGGGCCAATGGTGCAGGAAAAAGTACACTATTGGGACTGTTATCTTTTATATTAAATGCAGAGCTGGGTGAGATTGAATTTTCAGGTACAAAGGTAACAAAAAACAATCAGGCGACATTACGAAAATCAGTTGGTCTGGTTCAGCAAAATCCTTATTTGATCAAAGGCAATGTCATTAAAAACATTGAGCTTGGTCTGAAATTTCGTCATGTTAAACCTGTAACAAGAGAGTGCATGGCCAGGGAGATGCTGCGGTTACTCAAGATTGAAAGCCTTGCCGACCGATCCGTGAAATCATTGTCTGGTGGGGAAGCACAAAAAGTTGCAATAGGCAGGATGCTAGTCCTTGATCCAGAAGTTATATTGCTCGATGAACCGTTTACTCATCTAGATCGCGAATTTGTTGAAGAGTTTGAATCATTAATAAAACAATTGAGAGATAAACAGGACAAGACAATCATCTTTACCACGCATAATCAAACACAGGCAAAGACCTTATCAGATCAGGTATTCAGTATTACAGATGGTTATTTGACTGAGGCGTGATTAAATTGTTTGTTTGATGCTCTGTGATAAGCTGTTTTCAATTAAATTCAGGATCACTCAAGAATGGACATCAAACTATTCAGGTCTTTATTACTGGAAAAGAAAGCGGCTTTAGTGGAAGAGGAAGCAGCAGGTAAGGAAGCAGCGCAAGTTGTTGAACTTGATCAAACAAGTGTTGGCAGGGTATCCCGTATGGATGCGATGCAAGGACAGGCGATGGCCATTGCTGCAAACCAACGCAGGCAGATCGAGTTACAAAAAATTGCAGTGGCTTTAACAAGAATTAAACAGGGAGAGTATGGTTATTGTCTTGAGTGTGACGAGGAAATCGCCGAAGCAAGATTAAAACTGGATCCAGCCACATCACTCTGTATCGATTGTGCGAGCAAAAAAGAAATGATTTGAAATATTCGAATCAGAGCCAGCCATAAACAGAACCAATATTAATTCTCTTTGTTGCCTGACAACTTATAGTGGATACCAGCACCTGATATCCAGAGACTGTAATTAAAACTGTGTAACTGCCTATTATAACCCCTTTAATTAGGCAGGATAGACAGACATGAATCTAGATGAACTACAAAAGATAGCCAAAGTAGCAGCAAAGCACCTTAAGACGG
>QNEM01000173.1 GCA_003645215.1 Gammaproteobacteria bacterium | reverse complement strand
GACCTTGATGCAGAAACTTATGCCTTTGATCCGATAGAAGTAACGGCAAAACTGACAGGAAAAAATATTCCTGGAGGGAAGTCCGAGCTTAAATTTAATACCGGTCTTGCATTTGACCTGAAACAGGATACCGCATCGATTAATGATCTGACACTTAGTGGGCTTGGGGCATTGGTCAAAGCACAATTAAATGCCAGTAATATCAAATCAGGCAAGCCGATAACGGAAGGGCAGCTCTCGGTATCTGGCGATGATTTGGCTCGCCTGTTCAAGGTTGCCGGGATCGAACCGCTGGCAAGTCAGTTGTCGAAATTAAAAGATCGATCATTCGATCTACAGGCTGGCCTGAATGCTGATATGGCAAAAGGCAATGTTGCCATTTCTGATCTGCAGGCAAACCTGATCGGTGCTTCAATTTCGGGACAGGTAGAGGCCAGTAATATTGAATCTGATAAACCGGCTGTGAAGGGAAAATTAAAGGCATCAGGCCCCGACTTGCCGACCCTGCTACAGGTTGCTGGTCAGTTTGAAGGAGGCGACGATCCCAAACTGAAAGAACTCGGTGAGAAATTATCCAAAGCCTCTAATAAAAAATTCGAGCTTAATACCGAGTTCGATGCAGACCTGGCATCTGGCAATATCAATGTTCCGGCATTATCGGTGAAGACGCTGGGAGTGACAGTTGATGGTCACTTACAGGCCAATGACATCAACAGTAATAAAGGCAAGATTGACGGCAAGTTATCAATTAAGGGTGAGAAATTGTCCAGTGTTCTGTCTGCGCTGGAGCAACATGGCCTGGCGAAGAACTTACGCTCGGTATCTGTTGACGTTGGCGTTAGTGGCAACCGCAGTAATATTAAAATGAGTCCATTGAAAGCTGAGGCAATTTTTTCAGGCAAACAAGTTCCTGGTTCACCTGCCAAAGTGACATTGAAAGCTGATACACAAATAAACCTGGATAAACAGACATTAGCCATCAGCAATATGTCAGTGGCGGGTCTTGGTCTGGACGTTAAGGGAGATATGAATGTCAGTCAGTTTCTTTCAGAGACCCCGGGCGTCAAAGGCAAGCTTGATGCCAAAGGAAAAGACCTGGGTTTGATCTTCAAGCTGCTTGGTAATGATCCCCTGGCAAAACAGATCAGCAAACTAAAAAACAAATCCTTCTCGGTTAAAACGAATTTTGATGCGGACATGGCAACCGGGAAACTCAATGTCTCAGCGCTGAATGCCAACATGCTGGATGCCACGATCAAGGGGCAGATTGCTGCCGAGAACATACAAACAAGCACCCCCGCTGTTAGTGGTGAGCTAACTGCCAGTGGACCTGATTTACCAACTTTGTTACAAATCGTGGGTCAGTTTGAAGGTGGTGAAGATCCAATGCTGGCCGAATATGGCAAACGTTTATCAAAGGCATCTAAAAAGAACTTTAATGTGGCAGCTAAATTCAATGCGGATATGAAAAAGGGCAATATCAATTTACCTTCCTTATCAGCTAAAGGACTGGGCCTGACACTGGATGGAAAAATCGTTGCGACAGATTTTAATAGCAAGCAAGGTAAGATAGATGGTCGGCTGGCCTTAAAAGGTGAGGATTTGTCTGCCATTCTGGCTGCTTTAGATCAAGGGGCGCTGGCAGGCGTGTTGAAGAAAATCTCGGTAGATATTGGTGTCAATGGCAGCAGCAGTGACATAAGTCTGAGCCCGCTAAATGTTAAAGCCACGGTTGCCGGAAAAGATATACCGAACTCTCCCGTAGATTTGACCATGTCAGCAAACGCAAGAATGAATCTGGATAAGCAGACACTTTCTGTCAATAACATGAAGTTAAATGGACTGGGTCTGGATTTTCAGGCGAACATCAACGCCACGCAAATAATAGATGAGCCAGCATTCAATGGTGATGTCGCAATCACCGAGTTTAATCTTCGGAAATTCATGAAGCAGATGAAGCAGGAAATACCAAACACTGCCGACAAGAAAGTGCTGACTAAAGTCGCCCTGAAGACAAAGTTTTCAGGTTCCAGCAACAGTCTCAAATTAAAAGATCTTGCTTTATTGCTGGATGATACAAAATTAAAAGGCAATCTTTCGGTAAGACATTTTACCCAGCCGAGATTCGATTTTGGTATTGGGGTAGACAACATCAATGTAGATCGGTATTTACCGCCGCCAGTAAAACCAGCAAAGGCAAAACCGGCCAGGAAAGATTCGGCGAAGGCAGAGAAAACAGCAGCAAAGCAGAAAACTGTTGAAGCCGTGGCAGCACCCACCGAAGACTTCCCGCTGGAAACATTGAGAAGACTCAACGGTAAAGGTGAGTTGCTAATTGGTAAATTAATTTATTCAAATCTTCGTTTGAAAAATATCAATTTGGGTGTCAATGCCAAAGATGGGCTTGTTAAGCTGGATCCAATCGCGGCTGATTTATACCAGGGGAAATATAATGGCACGATTACGCTGGATGCCAGGGGCAAGTCAGCAGTACTTAAACAGGAGACACAATTAAGTGGTGTACAAATAGAGCCACTGCTGAAGGATTATACCCGGTCGAAAGAAAGCCAACTTGCCGGGGTCGCCAATATTACCGCCAAGGTATCATCAAAAGGCAGGAATTCACTGCAACTTAAAAATGGGCTGAGTGGCAAGGCTAAACTCGCTGTGACGGATGGTGTTTTGCGTGGTATCGATGTCAGAAAAACGCTGGAGCAGGCAGAGGTGTTACTTGAGAGCAAGCGACTGGGAACGGTAAAACAAGGCGGTGAGACCCGTTTCGAACAATTAACCGGCACATTGAACATCAAAAAAGGCATCATCAAGAACAATGACCTGCTCATTACGGCACCGGGCTTTAAGGTTAATGGCGGGGTCGACAAAAAAGATACACTTGGGAATCTACGTAATAATTCTATTAAATATGATCTAAGTGTTGCCGTGGTTGAAGAAAAAACCACTCGAGGCACACAAAATTATAATATTGGCGGCTACGCGATTCCGATCAGATGCCGTGGTTCATTGGATGACCTTGCCGGGGCCTGTGCCCCCGATTATGGGAAGCTACTCGGTGTGGCCATACAAAAAGGCGCGCTTGATAAACTTGGAGATTCAATAGGTATAGATCTTTCTGGTTCAAAAAAGTCGACGACAGAAACAACGACAAAGTCAAAAACCACGCAGCCATCGGCAACGAAACAACAGCCAGAAAGTGAATCAAAAGATCCGGTTCAGGACTCAGTGGACAAGGCACTTAAGGACGTCTTTGATAAAATATTCTAGTGATCTCTTGATTGCTAATGAATAGCTAGGAAAGGTCTGAATAAGTTGCAAAATTTATTTAGTCGTCATTCTGGCGTATGCCAGAATCCAGTCAAGACAATTGTTTACTGGATGCTGGTATTCACCAGCATGACGATAAAGATACTTAATCAGAGTTTCCCTAGATTAAAATGAACGGTCAATTTTCAGATCAGTTGCTTGCCTGGTTCGAAAGTTGTGGCAGACATAATCTGCCCTGGCAACAGGAACCTGAGCCCTATCACGTATGGCTTTCCGAAATCATGTTGCAACAAACGCAGGTGGCAACAGTCATTCCTTATTACAATCGTTTTCTTCAGAGGTTTCCTACAATCAAGTTACTGGCGGATGCAGACATTGATGATGTCTTGAGTCACTGGGCGGGCCTTGGATATTATGCGCGTGGGCGGAACCTGCATCGTGCTGCAAAAATGATTTGTGATGATTATTCTGGCGATCTGCCCGCGAATAAAGAACAGCTATTAACACTACCGGGTATTGGACGTTCAACTGCTGGCGCAATCATGGCACTGGCTTTCAAACAACACGACGCCATCCTTGATGGTAATGTGAAACGGGTACTGTGCCGGTTTTATGCGGTCAACGGTTGGCCAGGGCAGCCAGCGGTAGAAAAGCGGTTATGGCAACTGGCGGAAGGGCTTACGCCAGAAATAAATGTTGCCCACTACACGCAGGCGATCATGGATTTAGGCGCAACCGTTTGTACACGCAGCAAGCCACAATGCGATATTTGTCCGGTAGCATCAGAATGTCTTGCCAGGAAACAGGAATCACAGGACAAATATCCAGGCCGCAAACCGAAAAAAACTATCCCCTTGCGTGAAACGGTTTTTCTTTTACTGGAAAACAGGAAAGGTGAAATATTATTTGAAAAACGTCCTGCAACAGGGATATGGGGTGGTCTATGGTGTTTCCCGGAGTGTTCGCCTGATGATGATATTGAAGAATGGTTATTGGCCAAAACCGGATTCAGTGCTTCTATCATCAAGAAGTTATCAATCATCAAACACAGGCTGACGCATTTTCGCATGGAGATATTGCCTGTCCATTTAAAAGTGAAACAATGTAATAATGTCAAAGCAATGGGGGAGCAACAGTGGTGCGCGTCAGGTGATGCACTGAAGTTTGGTGTCCCTGCACCAGTCAGGAATTTATTACTGACAATGTCAGAATAACGGTCAAATAACCCGGGTATTGAATGTAAGAGGTAACTAATGAGCAGGATCGTACAGTGTGTAAAACTGAATAAAGAAGGAGAGGGGCTGAAGGTTGCGCCTTATCCCGGCGAGCTGGGGAAAAGAATCTATCAGAATGTCTGCCAGGAGGCCTGGCAGGAATGGTTGCGTCATCAAACCATGCTAATCAATGAATACCGCTTATCTCCAATCGATCCTGAACATAGAAAATTTATAGAAAAAGAGATGGATAAATTCTTTTTCAGCGATGAAGCATCAGCCAAACCTGATGACTTTACACCGCCAAATTAAACAGGCTTGTAATAGTTGTTAAAGCAAAGT
>QNEM01000172.1 GCA_003645215.1 Gammaproteobacteria bacterium | reverse complement strand
CAGCCAACATACCTAAAGACTGGGAACCCTGTCCGGGAAATACAAAAGCAACTGTCATGATTTATACATTAAAATATTGAAATTATTATTTTGCAGGAATTCGGAATTGTGCCCGGAATATGCGACCTGTTCAGTTAGTAATGTGTTCGTGCAAGAATACCAAAGCGACTCTGTGATGTCAGACAATTTTTACATGGCGACGCTTTGCTCAATCACCTCATGGCGACTTTCTAAAATCTGTCCCTTTTAATGGTTTCAGTTTGATATCGTAGAGCTGCTATTTTTATTCTCTGGCTGAATAATTTTACCTTGTAAGGCTGTTTCTGTGAATTCATTCAATATGCCCAACATGCCGGATACCGCTGTTGCTGCTACCTGCCCTGGTAATACAGATTGATCACTTACATGATCAGTTACTAGGCGTTTAATGCTGGATGAGTCAGACATCAGATTAAGAACTTCATTACTCGGCATCGGCTTGGCCGTCAGGTAACCTTGAATTTGATCACAGCCCATATCCTGTAACAAACGCAATTCCTCTACTGTCTCTACCCCTTCCGCAACTACTTTCAGGCTCAAGGCTTTGCTCATGGCAATGATCGCATAGACAAGTGCTGTGTATTCAGCACTATCCACCAGATCGATGATAAAGGACCGGTCTATCTTGACTGTGTTCAAGGGAAAGTCCTTTAGACAACTTAAGGATGAGTAACCGGTGCCAAAGTCATCCAGTGCAATATGCACTCCGGCTTCGTGCAGCTTACCCAGACTGCCAATGGCAGTATCCATATTTTGCATCAATGCCGATTCGGTGATCTCAACTTCGATTGCATTGTTCTCTACACCGAGTTCCTTAAATAGCTCAACTATGTTGTCACCCAGATTCGGGTTGTGGAATTGAACAGGAGACAGATTAACCGCAACTTTGACCATTTCATGGCCTGCAGATTTCCATATATTCAATTGTTTACTAACTTCACGAATCACCCATATAGTGATCTCATGAATCAGACCAGTTTGTTCAGCCAGAGGAATAAAATCATTGGGGTTGACCATACCTAATTGTGGATGACGCCAGCGTATTAAAGCTTCCATGCTTGAAATATCACCAGTCTTTATGTCTACCTTTGGTTGATAGTGAATAATGAATTCATCACGATCCAGGGCATGATGCAGATCGGCCTCTAAGCGTAATTGATGTCTGGAATGTTTGTTGATATCATTGGAATAGAAGCGGTAATTGTTCCTGCCCATAGTTTTACTTGCACGCATAGCGCTACTGGCCTTTTTGATCAGGGTATCCATATCATCTCCATCGATAGGATAGACACTGACACCAATGTCAGTGGTTAGATAGATTTCGTTACCCTCGACTTCCACTGGTTCATCTTGAATTGCAAAAATACGCTGGATGATAGTAGTAACAATATCAGTGTCATCCAGGTCCGCCAGCAATATTACGAGATCGTTATTTCCCATTCTTGAAACACTAAACAACATTTCGTTTTCCTTTGCGATCGAAATAATGTCGGTATCTCGAAATGCTGTTTTAAGACGGGCACTTATTGTCTTGGTAAGTTTCGACGCAACCTTCATGCCCATGGTATCCTGGATTTTCTGCAGTGCGTCGATATTCAATACCAGTACAGCGGCCTGTGTATTATAACGATGAGAACGCTTGATAGCCTGATCTATACGATCGAACAGCAACACCATTTCCGTTGAGTTTCCGTGTCCCACATCATGAACCCCGGTCTTTTCGGGTGGAATAATTTCTCCATTCCATAGCCGTTCCGTACCATCCGCCTCTAAAGGTGGTCTATTATCCGGAGACTGAGACACATGTTTAATCTCAGTTACAGGTGTCGGCTGTACTTGTACAGACGCTTGCGTAACTTCCTGTTTAACCACAGGCTCAGTATTTTGCGAACTGCTCTTTGGCAGGTCATCTGACCACATTACTACACGATTACGTCCTCCTTCCTTGGCGACATATAGCGCTTCATCAGCGTGCTCTACCAATTCTCCGGGTGCACTCACACCATCAACCAGGCTTGATACACCAAAACTGGATGTAATGTTTATTTCTTTGGGCATCTTGTCTTTATCCCCGGCTTCTATTGCCTTGCGCATCCGCTCGGCAATGACAGCACCTTCTTCAATGGTTGTAGCTGGCAGGACGACAACAAATTCCTCACCACCAAAACGCCCAACAAGATCATTGGGACGAGAATATTCGATCAGCAGATTTGCCAGAAATTTTATTACCGTGTCACCAACTGAATGGCCATAAGTATCATTTACACGTTTGAAATGATCGATATCGACCATGATGCAACTGAGTTCTTCATTATGATCAAGTGCCTCAATGTACAAAGTATCAAATCCCTGGAACAAAGAACGCCTGTTCAAGCAATTGGTCAGGGGATCGCGTGTAGCGAGTACTTCCAGTTCTTTATTCTGGCGTGTGATTTCGCGTTGGCTACTTTCCAGTTTAACCAGCGCTCGATTTAATTCTTCGTTCTTGCTTTCAATTCCGGTTATATCATCGAATGTAACTAAAACACCTTTGACCTTTTCTCCCGTTGCTATAATTGGCGAAGCATTGACTGTTAGGGTGCGAGCCTCCTTAAGCCCGGCTTTCAACCTTACAGTCACATCCACGGGTAATTCTTCTCCATCAAGCAGGCACAGCCAGGGCATTTTATCACTATCTGATTTACGCTCTTTTCTATCCCAACCCAGGCTACTACTTTTCTTGCCAATTAAATCGTTTGTGGATAATCCGGTTTTGTCGGCAAACGATGTGTTGGTAAACACGATGTAATCTTTTTCATCAATAATTAACAAACCTTCTGTCAAAGTGTCCAGTGCTGCGCGAACACGTTCAGGGATGACCGCATCAGGATTGAGTTCCTTCAAACTATGTTTCAGGAACAATAGATAAACAACAAAACCCGCCAGAGACATAAATAAAATGACCAGGAATTGCGAGCTTTGCAAAAAATCAGCAGCAGTGTTTAATGACTTAAATCGAAGTTCTACATTACCCCATCGACCTTGTTTGTTGACGAGTGGCACATGAACTTGTGTTGATGTAGATGGGTCATCAGCTTGTAAAGTCCAGTTTTTATCATGCAGTCCAGTTGCCGCAAATAAATCACCAGATGCAAGGCGTACGGCTGCAGACAAAACACTATCATTTCGTATAACTACTGAGCGAAGGGTATTGTCGATGTTATCGAATTGATCATTAATAATGTTTCCAGATAACTGGACTGCTAATGATTCAACAATGACCTTGCGAGTCTGCAGTTCAGATTCATTTGCATCAGGTGTCAGGCCAAGTAGATCTGCAACAAGCAATAGACTCACTGTCAGCATGACGATACTGAAGCTCAGTCTGGTTATGGGTGATGTAATGAATTTAAGCATTGTCTATGACTGTATTATCCCTGCTTATTATCATTTGCAAAAATATCTTCAACTTTCGCATCCTCTTTGTCTTCAGGTTCTTGATCTTCTTTCTTCTTTTTCGCAGCACCAAGTACCGGCAAGGGATCAAATTGTTTCCATAGAGGCGCAACCGACATAAAACTGGCCAATAATGAACCTGCACGTAATAACCAGCTTACAAACCCAGCTGTCAGGCTCAATGAAAGACCTATCATGGCTTCACCGGTTAATTTTGCCTTAGCTTGCTCTGCGGCGGCGGCCCTGTCCATTTCATAACTCATCCTGTCAAGGCCTCCAATAAAATCAACATTATTCATCAATGGTGTCTCTACAAGAGGTATAGGTGCCAGGTTTAAGGATTCGAAACGTGAAATAAGCAGATTATTCAGATCGACAAATTTGGGTGACACAGGCTTTGGACCTCGCTCATCATTATTGTCAGTAGGTGAAATTAGCCCATCAATACTTGTGAGATCCAATGGCCGAATGATTGTAGACTCATTTTGATCCCCAACTGTAAAACTTGGTGCTGATAATTCAGTATCTCCCAGAATTTCTGCCAGTGTTTCTGCCTCTGTTGCAGCGGAGTCTGTTTCTGATTCATTAATTGTCTCAGCTGGTTCAGGTTCACTGTCCTCATCCTCATCCCCAGTATCTACGACAGGTGGTGGCTCTGGTACAACATCGACTAAAAGGACATCATCATCGACAGGGCCAACAGCAGCACTGGTGACTGCTTCAGCCGTAGCATTGCCATCTATATAACTGGTAGTTACGGTAATCATTGAATCAACGTCCGCACTTACTAGTGTATAGGTAGCGCCATTTGCACCACCAATCGCCGCACCATCACGCAGCCATTGATAATTAAAGGCACCCAGGCCATCTGCATCACTAATACCTGATACATCAACCGTTAAGGTCGCATCTTCTATCGTAGTACCCATGATGTTAGGAATACCAACAGGGAGATCGTTCGCGGCATTGACGGTGATGTTCATCGTTGCACTGCTGACACCAATATCGGCATCATTCACTGTATAGGTAAAACTGGAATCGGTTGAATCATTTAATGCCGAGGTAAAGGTCAGATCGGTTAATTGTGCCAAGGTTACGGTCATGCCATTGGTGACGGTCACGGCACCAGCTGTGTGAGTCAAGGTGCCGCCGTTCAGGTTCAGACCGTTGATGGTCACCGACACAAGGGCATCGCCTTCAGGATCGGTGAAGATGAAGTCAGTGTTATCAATCACCAAAGGTACATCCTCATTGGCCGTTACGGTATTGCCTGTAGCCAACGGGAGATCATTGGTTTTAACCACATTAATGGTGGCGACGGTACCGTCGGCAGTAGTACCACTGCCGGAATCGGTGATGCTGGTAAAGGTCACGGTGCGTGCTGT
>QNEM01000171.1 GCA_003645215.1 Gammaproteobacteria bacterium | reverse complement strand
ATTACAAATACAAAAGAAGACTCTCTCCATATAAGGGCAGGTACACAATAATTATTCAGAGGTAATATTGAAGATGGCACAGTGGAGAAAAAAAGAGAAAGACGCAACCTATAGCGACGAAGAAATTGAATCACGTCTGCAAGAAGAATTACCTGCCTGGTATTATGAAGGTGGATGGATCCGCAGGAAGTATAATACCAGTGGCTGGAAGGGTACCTTGATGGTGATTAATACGGTTGGTCATTTATCCGAAGCGGCCTGGCATCATCCAGATATCGCAGCCTCTTATGCCTTTGTTATAGTGAAATTAATGAATCATGCCGCCAAGGGTGTCACCGATAAAGATTTCGAGTTGGCAAAAAAAATTGAAGAAGTTGTTATGTGGCAACCGGGGATCGATGAAGATAGCGCGCTTGATGGCACACCAGAGGACCCCAGGTTTAAATATATGAAATACAATAAATAATTATAGCGTTCATGCGCCAGCCCAAATCATGGCATATTTAACAAGTAGTATGATATGTACGACAAAAACGATGGTTAATATTATTCCTACAATGATGAATTGGTGGACTTTGCCATATTTAAACTGTCGCTCACGATTTTTTTCACTCTGAACGCCAATAAACATGGCGATGACACCTTGAAACACTTCCCACAAGGCAAGTGATTCTTCTTCCTGCTTTTCTTCTATTTCATTCATAAAAAAACCTTTTTAGAATCTATAAAGTAATCTTGCCATTATAACTTTAATTATTCGTCCGATGAAATATCAGGCTCTGGTTTATCCATGCCTGACTTATCGATGTCAGGTCCTTCATCTCTGAAGTGTGGTGGCCAGGAAGATGTCTGGCGGGCCTCATCGGGGACTGCTGGTATTAGCCAGTGTTCTAACTGAGACAGCACGTTTGCATCCTTGGCAATTCGATATTTACGACTATGGATACATTCTCTATCACCGAACTCACAGGTATTATCATTAGTGCCACCGCAAGCACCATTGGCCAGTCCTTTAGGGCAGGTTTCGGGACAGATATATTGTGTCTCTGCAAGACGGCACATACCGCAGGTTTCACAGCCAAATAATGGTGCCTTGATCAGTCGTTCTATTCGTTCCAGTATTTTGTCTGCTTTACTATGCCGTTGTATATTCTTGACCAGGCCACTGAGTACCTTTGCACCGAGACCCTGGTCAAACAGAAAACTATGGCTCCATTTCATCGTGCGATATTTGATTCGATCTTTAAGTGGTGCATGACTACTGGGCCGGTTAACCATATGGCTGGACATGTACCAGGCCTTGCCCGGAACAGGATTTGCTATAAATGCTTTTGGCAGAGTGAGGGATTCCTGCCATGCCTTGTTCCAGCTGACCCTGTCAGGACATTTTTTGGCAAGATAATCAATTTGTTTATGTAGCGTCATTAATTGATCAACGGTATGTATCGCCGTGAGCTGTACACCGGAATAACCAAGCATTCTTAAACCTAGTATTAATAAAGCAGTTCTTCTCAAGACACGTGCTGGTGCCTGTTCTGGAAATAATTCAGCTTCTTGTTGTAGAAATTCATGATAGGAGTCAGTGATCGTCACACCGGCAAGTTGGTTCTTGCGGATGAAACGTGATCTTGCTGCCGTCAATGCCATTACATTTGCAACCATGGGTACGCGATAGTCACGCGTATCCATCCAGAACAGGGCCTCTTCAAATTTTTTAATATCAAAACCGATCTGTGTGATAACGAAATCAGTTCCAGCATAGATTTTTTTACCCAGTTTTAAATATTGGGCCATGGCTTCTTCTTCCCTGTATTTAAACGGGTTGAGTGCCGAAGCGATGATCAAATCAGGATAGTTATCTTTGGCAAGTTTAATGGCAGAAACAGATTCAAGATAACGTGGGCGTCTGTCTACAGGTGTTATTTTAAGTTTATCCCCTGTGAGTAGCAGCATGTTTTCCAGTTTCGCCGCACTCATTGCCTCAAGGGATGACTCAAAATCAGTGATGGATCTATCTTTGCCCGACCAATGTACCAGTGGTTGAGTCCCGGCATGATCTCGAATGTGTTTTGCCATCATCACAGGATCAGGATCATCATCTGAATGCACTCGATCGGTGACTGAAAAACCCGCAACTTCGGGTCTTCTGGCCAGGGCCCTGACAAAGGAATCTACAGTGACAAGATCATCATTGAGTACATGATCTGATGAAGCGACAAATTCTATGGTCCAGAAAAAACGACCTTTTCGCAGGGCATTACGAATTTCATTTTGAGGCCGGAATACTCCGGCGAGATAATCTGCCGATATAGCCATAGTGGAATGCGCGTTATTTTATGATGACCGAGTCCACTTTCCAGACTTGCCACCTGACTTTTCAAGCAGGCCGACTGACTCAATAGTCATGCCCCGATCAATGGCTTTACACATGTCATAGATTGTCAGTAGTGATGTCTGTACTGCTTGCAAGGCTTCCATTTCAACCCCTGTTTGACCGGTGGTCTCAACATGTGCCTGACAATAAACAGCATTATCAGCAGGCTGAGTTTCAAGTGTGATCTCTATATGAGAAAGTGAAAGGGGATGACATAAAGGGATCAGTTCTGCCGTTTTTTTGGCGGCCATAATACCGGCAACACGGCCTATGCCCAGGACATCGCCTTTTTTATGTGTGCCCGATTCAATATGTTGCAGTGTCTCTGCCTGCATCCGGATAGAACCGTCAGCAATAGCAATACGGTGCGTTGAGGTCTTGTCGCCGACGTTGACCATATGGGCTTCACCCTTTTGATTAAAATGCGTTAATTTTCCCATGGTTATATAATGTCGCTAGAGATAATTTAATTTTCACAGGTATTTTAACCAATTAACATGAACATTACTGTCAAATATTTCGCTAGCCTGCGTGAGCAAATGGGCAAAGCTGAAGAACTGCTTACCCTCAGTAAGGCAACACCCATTGCCGAGGTCTGGGAAAATGTTTCTGGCGAGACATCTTCAGATAATATCTTGATGGCAATTAACATGGAATACGTTAAACCTGATGCGATTGTTGAAGAGGGTGATGAGGTTGCCTTCTTTCCGCCTGTCACTGGTGGCTGATGATGCCAATTGAAATTAGAACATCATCTTTCGATCCCTGGGAAGAAATAAATCTTCATCAACAGAAGATGGGCAAAGATGGTCAATTTGGTGCAACAGCAAGCTTTGTCGGAACCATGCGTGATATTAATGAAGGGGAACCCGTGCAGAGTATGACACTCGAGCACTATCCCGGCATGACAGAGAAACATCTTCAGGAGATATGTGCAGATGCAAGTCAGAAATGGGACCTCATTGATACTCTGGTTATTCATAGGGTAGGAGAGATAGAGATTGCAGATCCAATCGTCCTGGTTTGTGTCTGGTCTGCACATCGAGCAGAGGCCTTTGATGCCTGTCGCTTTATCATGGAAGACCTGAAATCGAAAGCACCATTCTGGAAACAGGAATCAACTACGGAAGGTAAGCGTTGGGTTGAAAAAAATACTCCGGGATGATGCATAGCAACATTGATGTAATTTAAGTTGATAATGCCTGTCCTATGTTGTCGCAAAGATGTAACCTTAGCGACCAATTTCAATTTACAGTTTTTTAACTTTGAGGGAGAGTTAACATGGCTGCAGTAATGAAAACCACACATCATGGCGGTTGCCCGCATGATTGTCCTGACACATGTTCCATGGTGTTTGAAGTCGAGGATGGGAAACTTACAGGTGTCAAAGGTAATCCAGATCATCCCATGACCAGTGGTGGACTCTGCGTTAAGTTAAAGGATTATGAAAAACGTCATTATCATCCTGACCGTCTTTTATATCCTATGCGCCGTACTGGGCCCAAGGGCAGTAAAGAGTTCGAAAGAATTAGCTGGGATGAGGCACTTGATGAGATAGTCACACGTTGGAAAGCAATCATTGAAGAAGATGGACCACAGGCGATCCTCCCTTGTAGTTACCTTGGAAATCAGGGACTGGTACATGGATTGAATGGTGGTGATGCCTTTTTCAATCGTATGGGTGCAACGGTTTGTGAACGTACATTCTGCGGAGAAGGTTCATGCACGGCCTGGCTCACGACTGTCGGCCCGACTGCTGGCGTTGATCCGGAAAGTTTTAAACATTCAAAATATATCATTATATGGGCTTGTAATGTGCTCAGTACAAACCTGCATCTATGGCCCTTCATTCTGGAAGCCAAAAAGAATGGTGCCAAGGTCGTAGTGATCGATGCCTATGCATCAAAAACTGCAAAACAGGCTGATTGGCACATCGCCCCTAAACCCGGGACAGATGGTGCTCTGGCAATGGCCATGATTAATGTCATTATTGAGGAAGACCTGATTGATCAGGACTATGTTGATAATTATACGAAAGGATTTGCTGAACTCTCCGAACGGGCAAAGACGCGCACGCCTGAATGGGCTGAGGAGATTACCGGCATCCCTGCAGATGATATACGCACACTGGCCCGTGAATATGCCTCCACTAATCCTTCAGTAATTCGTTTGGGTGTGGCACTGGAAAGGCATTATGGTGGTGGTCAAACTATTCGCGCGGTCACCTGTCTTCCTGCGCTAACGGGCGCATGGCGTCATGTCGGTGGTGGTGCATTGCAATTTCCAGTATGGGAACATCCTTATAGATTTGATGTGATTAGCCGACCTGATCTAATCCCTGAAGGGACTCCTGTGGTAAACATCCTTCAGCTTGGTCGTGTACTTACGGATGAATTGAATCTGGCTACGCCAATTAAATCATTGATGTGCTGGAATACCAATCCTGTAACGCAATCTCCAGAGACAGACAAGATTATTGAAGGTCTGAAACGTGAAGATCT
>QNEM01000170.1 GCA_003645215.1 Gammaproteobacteria bacterium | reverse complement strand
TTAAATTACACCGTATAGAAAAATATTCACTGGCATTTATAGTACGTCCATGGGTCAAGACTAATGATTACTGGCAGGTCTACTGGGATGTAACACGTGCCGTTAAACAGCGCTTTGAAAAAGAGGCCATCCCGCAAGCAGTACCAAAACAGGATGTACAAATAATAAAAACAGTCTGATAAAAGGAAAGGCAGCCACACCAGTCTATAACATGAGAAGTTCTGATCCGGGAGACATTGATGCCCCTGCCCGGGATGACTACTATCCACAACAATAATATGATCTATGTCAATTATTTTAATGTATTATGCGAGTATTATTTTCACATTATTATATAGTTAATCTTTAGTCACGCATTACAAACAACCGGAGTTTTATAGCGATGAAATTAAGCAATAAATATCTTGTATTCATACAATTAACCGCACTGTTCTTTATATCTGGCGGTAGTGCATGGGCTGCTGAAGCACCTATGATCTGCGCCGTTACCGAGACCGTCGCCTGCCAGAAGGGCGGAGACTGTCAATCAGGCAGTGCTGCCGATTCAAATATGCCAGTATTGTTAAAGATCAATCCTGGAAAGAATGAAATAATCAGCAGAAAAGAAGATGGCGAGAAAAAAACGTCTACTATCAAACAGACCACCAATGACAAGGCAGGTCGTTTTGTCATATACCAGGGTGTTGAACAGGGTGGTGCATGGAGTACAGTGATAGACAAGACCACAGGCAGCATGACCATTTCCATCGCTGCCGGGGAAAATGATGCCGTCATTATTTTCGGTAGTTGTTCCGCTTCCCTGCTTAAGTAGTCCGTTAGCGAATCAGAGGTTAATAAGATGAAAATGATTAAAATGTTTTATATGTTTGCGGTACTTCTGCTCACCAGTAATGTTGTGCTTGCAGAATGTGACCCAAATGTAGTTGGAGGAGCTGCCCGCGGGGCCGCTGGTGGGGCAATGATTGGTGCAATCGCCGGTGACGCTGGAAAGGGTGCTGCGATAGGTGCACTGGGTGGTGCAGTTGTAAGCAGTTCTTCGTGTGAGAGCTCTGATGGAAGCAGAACTGCAGGGCAGGACATGGCCAGAGGTGCTGCCACTGGCGCGATAATTGGTGCTATCGCTGGTGATGCCGGTAAGGGCGCCGCCGCCGGGGCAATATTTGGAGGTCTGCGCAGGAGATAATCCCATAGGTAATTCTTCTGATGTAGAGGAACTATGATGGTTTATGCCAGGTCTACTGTAAGCAGGTTTAAGGAAGTTGAGAGCTTGATATTTGCGGATATCAGTTGCAATTTAACCCGAACTTCTTTATAAGGTTCTGCATTGCAGCAAGGTGTTGTTTTATAATAAATCAGGTAAACGGTTTTTTACATTTAACATTAAAGATAGGAAATTAGTAATGAAATTAAATAAGATATTTTCAACAATTATTCCAGTATTGTTCCTGGGAATTTTCAGCATGGCTCCTGTTCTTGCAGCTGCACCAGGAACTGATGAAGCACCACCACCACCACGTGTATTTTCAGGCACAATAGAAATTAGCTCAACTCAAATCGCTTTTATCGCCAGTGCTCAGTCTGGTGGTGGCACACTTGAGTATGAAGGTATGGAACATGATTTCAAGATCAGTGGATTGGGTGTTGGTGGTATCGGTATCCAGAAAATGAATGCTGTTGGCGTAGTCTATAATATGGAACAGCTATCAGATCTTAATGGCACATACTCACAGGCTCGTATG
Source organism: Gammaproteobacteria bacterium (assembly GCA_003645215.1). GTDB lineage: Bacteria > Pseudomonadota > Gammaproteobacteria > Eutrophobiales > Eutrophobiaceae > SMWN01. The sequence goes on along the minus strand of QNEM01000170.1, from coordinate 3,159 downwards.
GGGTATGCTATTGGCAAAGGCAAAAGTAATTTAGGACTCAATAACAACAAGAATGACGTCTACATCGAACTGAAATCCAGTAACGAAGGTCTTGCAATGGCATCTGGCGTTGATGGTATAAAAATTACACTGAAGTAATTAAAGCAAGTGTGCTATAGAAAAGGGCTCGGTTGAGCCCTTTTTTTATGGGCGTATAATCAACGCTGGGGATATCATTTCAGCATCGAATTCCATCGACTCGTCCGCTTGAATCGTAGCTTTATTCAAGTGTGTATGCTTAGATTATGCGTCGATAAAAGCTATTGAAGAACAGGAAAGTAATTAAGGTCAAATGAGGTCGCGATATAAAAAGTCAGCATGGTTCTTGTTGTGCCTGTTTTGTGTCGGATTGAATACCCCGAGTTTTGCCCTGGAATTTGAACCTCGAAGATGGGCTCATCTGCCTATGAATACCAATTTTGGCGGTATTGGCTATGGCTATACCGAGGCCGATATCCTGGTAAATCCTGCCACCAGGCTAGAAAATGTGGAAATGAAGCTACATACCGTGGCCGCTAAATATATTCGTACCTTCGAGGCGTTTAATAAGTCAGCACGAATAGATATAGGCCAGGCCTACCAGGAAGGTGATTGGACAGGGTTGGTGGATGGTGTTGCAGCCGCAACCTCAAGAAATGGTTTGTCGGATACTATGGTACGATTTGCCGTCAATCTATACGGAGCACCGCCTTTAAGTGGCAAGGAGTATGTAGCTTACCGGTCCAAAGTGGGTGTTGAAACCATCGTTGGCATGGGACTGGTGATGCGTCTCCCCACGGGTGATTACAAGGACGATAAACTGATCAACCTGGGTAAAAACCGGTTTACCTTCCGACCTCAAGTTGGCATTAGTCATATTCGAGGAAAGTGGACAGCAGAATTGACCGCTGATGCAGCATTCTTTACAGAGAATGATGAATTCTGGAATGGCAATACTCTGGAACAGGATCCACTGTTCGTTATTCGTGCAAACTTCATACGTACCTTCCGGCCAGGGTTCTGGGCAAGTGCGGGTATTGGTTATGACTATGGCGGTGAAAACAGTGTCAATGGGATCGACAGCGATAACAGGATGCAGGAAATTGGCTGGGCAGTAGCTCTTGCCTATCCAATAAATCGTCGCGCTGGTATCAGTGTAAAATATATTGGTACCCGGACACAGGAATCAACGGGGCTTGATACTGATACCGTGACAGCTGGCATATCTTTTGCCTGGTGAATGAGACTAGTCATAAATAAGGGCTAGCGGGGTCGTCGCAATGTCCTTTTTTTGATTAATTACTGGTTCCCGTGGATAATTCGCCCATGGATAGATCGGTTGACCCGATTTATTTACAAGAATGATAAACCGAATTCGAAGCACTATTTAACATTTTAATTAATATTACCGAGGTTCCAGGAAAAATGGATCAATTTCACAGGCTAGTTGTTGTCCTCATATTATTTACCTTTGCCGGGTGTTCTGCCCATTATCCGGTCAACGAACCCATTACATCGATTGATAAAAGTGCAGGTTATCGACTTGGAAGCGAAAAGGGCCATCCAGATCAATCAGAATCATTGTCAGTAATCATGGCTTTTTCCGGGGGCGGCACCAGAGCAGCTGCCTATTCTTATGGTGTTCTGGAAACGCTTCGGGATCTTGAAGTAAACTGGGAAGGTCAGCAGAGGAAGTTACTGCATGAGGTTGACAATATTTCTTCAGTGTCCGGAGGCAGTTTTACTGCAGCATATTATGGCCTGTTCGGTGAACGTATTTTCGAAGATTTCGAAGAAAAATTTCTCAAGGCAGATGTTCAGGGCCATTTGACGAGTAGTTTTTTAAACCCCTTTACCTGGTTTACCACGGGGTCTGAATTTTATGGGCGTAGTGACTATGCCGCGAAGTATTATGATGAGATCCTGTTTGAAGGCAAGACCTTCGGAGATATGTCAAAAAGGACAGATACCCCCATAATACAAATTAATGCCACCGAGGTATCGACCAGCACCCAGTTTACCTTCCTGCAGGGAATGTTTGATTTGTTGTGTTCTGATTTATCAGCTTTCCCGGTGTCACGAGCGGTCGCTGCATCATCGGCAGTACCTGTATTGTTTAGTTCGATTACCCTGAATAATCGTGCGGGGTCCTGTGGCTATGAAATAGGAGCAAAAGCACTGGAAGGGCTTAATGATCCTGAACCCTTTTCCAGGCGCCGACACCTTCTTGAGAAATACGTTAAATATCTCGACAGTGAGACCAGCCCTTATCTGCACCTTTATGATGGTGGCCTGACAGATAACCTGGGGATTCGCAACGGTCTGAATCGTTTGGCAATAGCTGATGATACATGGGGATTCGTTAAAGCAAGGGGGTCAGCTGATACCAGGCGCCTGGTTTTTATTGTTGTCAATGCACAATCTGAATCAAAAGCACTGTATAGCGCTTCAGCAAGCCCGGTACCATTGATGGATGCTGTATTAGGTGCGACTTCGATCCCATTGAATGAATATACATTTGAATCCCTGGTTACATTGCATTTCACAATTGAGAAGTTTGAAAAAGACATCATTGAAGGCCGTTGTGCTGATGAGGAATTTATGCAAGGTAAATCGTATGATTGTGCAGATTTCAAGGCTTACATGGTTTATGTTGACCTTGACCAGGTAACAGATAAGGATAAAAGAAATCGCTTGAAGGCATTGCCAACGTCTTTTGTCCTGCAACCAGAACAAGTTGATGAATTACGTGGGGCGGCCAGGACAGTACTGACAAATAATAGAAATCTTAAGCAATTTATCGATGAATTATAATACTTACTGAATTTCATATAATTATTAAAAACTGAGGTATCTACTTATGATTAGCTTATTGATGCGGTTAATGATGCTTATCTCGATGGTTGTGTTGTTAAACCCCGTTTATGCCGAGACTGCATTACTCGATGTCAAGGTGAAGCATGACAGGAAATTTGACTTCAGTCAGCTGAATAATAATTACCAGTGGGTAAAGCGAAAGGACTCTTCCAGGGAGCTTGTGGCATCAACCGATCCCGATATCAATGAGTATTTTTTATCAGTTATTAATAAAAATCTGGCAGCCAAAGGTTACCAACAGACCTTTGATGGTAGTGCAAGCTT
>QNEM01000169.1 GCA_003645215.1 Gammaproteobacteria bacterium | reverse complement strand
ATGTCATTGAAGTTGAGCCACTTCAGCCACTTAAACCTGCCGATCTACCTCCACCACCTGATGTAAGCGAAGGTGGAAAGAAACCTGGTGATGGTCGTGGTGATAGTGGTGGGCCCGAGGCAAGCCGCAGGGGCACAGACGGTGATGATGTGGATAGAACCGTGATCAAGAAAGCGCATCGACGCAACTAGCGTAAGCAACCAACATATTAATAACAGAATAAAATTCAATAAGTCACATGATTAAAATACCGGTTGGTAACTGCAAATGATTATCGCTTTTGCAGTTGCCCTGTTCCATGTATTGGGTCTGGTTTCTTCGATCCATGCCCTGATGAGTACCCGCACAAGCCAGGGTACAATTGCCTGGATCATTTCCCTCAACACCTTTCCCTATCTGGCAGTTCCAGCCTACTGGGTACTTGGACGCAACCGCTTTCAAGGCTACGTCACCGCACGACAATCCGGTGATCATGAAGTGCATGAATTCACAAGCCAGGTGAAAGATGTCATTGCAAAATACCGTGAAATAGATCCCGTGCAGGGAGAAGCCTATAGGGCAGGTGAAAAACTGGCACGACTTCCTTTCATGGGCGGTAACAAATCTGAATTGTTGATTGATGGAGAGGCGACGTTCAGCAGTATTCTTGACGGGATTGATGCAGCCCGTGATTACATACTGTTTCAGTTTTTTATCGTCAAGGATGATGAGATAGGACGGAAGGTGAAGTCACACCTCATCGCCAAGGCAAATGAGGGCCTGCGCATTTACTTTCTTTATGACGAAGTTGGTTGTAATAAACTTCCCGATAGTTACATGGATGAATTGCGAGCAGCCGGTGTTGAAGTCTATGATTTCAATACGCGTAAGGGTGCAGGTAATAGATTCCAGATCAATTTTCGCAATCACCGAAAGTTGGTGGTGGTGGATGGTCATTCGATATGGATCGGCGGGCATAATGTCGGTGATGAATATCTTGGCAAGAGTAAGAAATTTGGTCATTGGCGCGATACCCATGTACGAATCGATGGACCTGCTGCAATAGCCGCCCAGCTTTCGTTTATGGAGGACTGGCACTGGGCAACCGGGACCCTGCCCGAATTAAACTGGACACCAAAAGAGGATCACGATGGTAATGAATCTGTTCTGATTATTCCTACTGGTCCAGCTGATGAGTTAGAAACGGCCATGCTTATGTTCGTGCATGCTATTAATTCAGCCAAGGAACGGATATGGATCACCAGCCCTTATTTTGTCCCGGATGAAGCGACCATGGCTGCATTGCAACTAGCTGGCTTGCGTGGAGTTGATGTCCGTATTCTAATTCCTGATGAACCGGATCATCTGCTTGTGTATCTAGCTGCGTTTTCCTATTTTGAAGATGCCAGTTCGACCGGGGTGAAGTTCTATCGATATACAAAAGGCTTTCTACACCAGAAAGTTATGCTGGTTGATGACGTTGCTGCGGCGATTGGTACTGCAAATTTTGATAACCGTTCATTTCGCCTGAATTTTGAGCTTACCAGTGTCATTAATGACGCTGATTTTGTTGTTGCTGTGGAGCAAATGCTGGAACAGGATTTTGCGGATTCCCGACTCATGACCCGGGAAGATATTGATAATAAATCCTTCCTCTTCAAGCTCGGTGTAAGACTTGCCCGCCTGACCTCACCAATACAGTAATCCAGGGAAGCTCTGATTAAGTTCGCTTTCCGTCATGCTGGTGAATACGACCTACAGGATGTAGGAAATGTCGCGAGATATGTACAGGGATGTATAGTAGTAGAGCAATGCAGGAGCAATTGCCAAGGACATGGAGTCTGAAGCGACCAGCATCCAGTAAATTATTGTTTTGACTAGATTCTGGCATGCGCCAGAATGACGACTTAACGTATTCTGGGACTTAATCAGAGCTTCCCTAATTAAATATTTACTGACAGTGAAGCCGTGATCATTAACAAAGATGTATTTCTGATCATGTCGCTTGTTTGGCTTCGTCCTCTTCCGCACCTTCCAGTAACAGGGCAAAGGGTCTGGTCTGGTCATAGTTTTTAAGCATGATCTTCAAGGTCATGGTCAATGGTACAGCGAGTAACATGCCGATAGGTCCAAATACCCAGCCCCAGAATACCAATGAAATAAATACCACCAACATGCGCAGTCCCAGGCCATGCCCCATGACTCGTGGCTCAACGATATTACCAATGGTGACATTTACGACGACATAACCGGCAACAGTTAACATCGCTATGCTTGCGCCATTCATAAGCAGAGCCAGGAGTACCGCCGGGATGGCAGCGATGATCGAACCGATACTGGGGATAAAATTCAACAGGAAGGCCACCAAACCCCATAATACAGGGTAATCTACCCCTATGATTAACAACCAGATAGTGATGACAGCCCCTGTAACCAGACTGGTCATGGTCTTGATGCCAAAATAATGCTGAATTTTATTAATGATTATTTGAAAGTTCGAAGGCGATACAAGTCTCTTTTCCATTTTTTCTTCATCGATAACCGGTATCTCAAGCAATATAAAGATCACTGTCAATCCAATCAGAAAGGAATTGGTCAGCGTTGAACGCAGACCTTTAAACACGGACTCTGCGAAACCAAAGGCGACCCCGGGATCAAAATATTGACGCCATTCAGTATAGTGAAAATCAATGCCGAAGCTCCCCAGCCTTGTACTTATATGAGAAAGCAATTCTTCGAGTTTGCTTTGATACAGGGGCATATTATCGGAAAAATTTGCAATAGAAGCTCCTAATATCAATGACAGCACGAACGCGATGATGAGAGCGCAGATTATGACAATAAATATAGATAGGCTTTTTGATATGCCCCTTAATCGCAGCTTGTTCAGAGGATAGGAACAGATAATGGAAATGAAAATAGCCAGTAACATTGGTACCAGGATATTAGACGAAGCTCGCATACCAGCAATGACGATAGTCAGGGCGGCAATGATATAAAGAACTCGATACGGGTCTGAAATTCTTTCGTCGTGCATATTATCCATTTCCTGTTGATGTTTCTGTCGTATCGTTTTCCTGCATTTGTTTCTCTAGCGCATTCAGCAAATTCATTAATGGTGCTATCTTCTTGCGTGTCTCTTCCGAACTATATTCTGGAAGAGAACCGGAAATAAATCCGGTCACGGTTGAGAGCATGATCCATTGCCAGCTGGTCTCGGGAGTCAACTCGGCGACCTCCCTATCAATGGTGTCGCGGAATCTTGCCCTTGCTTGTTTAACTGTTAGCGGTTCAGCCATCGTGCAATAACTATCAATAGAGCTGCAGCGACAAGTGTGACGATACTTGTTGTCAATGCTGCTGGTGCGGGATCCATAAATTGACCTATATACAGGTACATACTCCAGAGCAACATACCTGTGGCAGCCAGAATCAGAACGATGGCAGCCAGCACCAGTGCAACGCTGCCGACCAGTCGCATGAGTAACCGTCCCAGTGCACCTGCTTTCAGGTTGACACTATCATTCAACGAACCCTTTAGTTCCCGGAATTCTGCCTCCACCAGTTCGAAGAAGGCGATAACGATTTCACCGGGATTGTTCAACGACGGCCCCCAAGACCCAGTATTCTGGCGATGATATAACCGAAGGCAAAAGCCGCGATAACAGTGGTCAGTGGGTTATGTTCAATATGTTCTTTAAAACGTTGAACATCTTCTTTCCTGCTGCTGACAGTGGAAGAGACCCGGGAATGGATATCATTGAGTTTGTTGCGGATCTTTTCGATATTGTCCCTGGCTTTTTTCAGTGCCTCATTATCTGATTCATCGATCTTGTCTGAAGTTAATTCTGCCACCATAGCCGCGAGTTCGGCATGGTCTCTCAGCAGCTCTGCATAGTTGTCCTTCAGTGCACTCAATTCTTCCCTTATATCCTCGGCAGATACCCCTTCGCTCTGTGAGTTCTGTGCTGATTCAGTATTCATAACTAGGCTTTCCTGTGTTAATCCAACTTCTAATTCAGTGACTTAATAGTTCGAGTTTACTAGGAACTCGCTATGGGAGTCGAGGGTATAGTGAAAGTGACAGGAATATTTATCAGTAGATTATTTATTATTATCAGCAAAAAAAAGATTTAGCACGCGCTGCTCAAGGTAAGGATAGAAAGGATTCCAGTGGATACGTAACATGGCCGAAGCGGGAATCAGCAACATGCCCTTTTCACCCCTGATTGCAAAATTTCCCAGTTGAAGTTGAGAATTGTCTTGTTGTTCACCTGAGCCATAGAGTGGATCCTGTGCGGGAAAGGGTAAGGCAATATGTCCCAGGGAAAAGATATCATCGGGCCAGCTCAGATGAATATCAGTTTGGGTAATATCCGTTTGCCCCGGCCTCCGGGAACGTACAATTACTTGTTCGCTGTTCTCATCTTTGTTAGTCACCAGGCTGAATATAAAATGATTGTTCTTATCCTTCATAATCATTTCAATATTTTCTTTCGGATCTGATTTCAGCATTTGTTCTACGATGTCGATACGATTGATATCGAATGCTACCAGCTCGTGACCACCATCTGGTAATTTTTCAAATAGTTCCAGCACCAGGGCGCGTGCCGACACAGTCGCATCAAGAGCTGATTGAAACGCCAGTATTGGAGGTAACTGCTCCAGCTTTCCTGCCTTGGCTAATGAGTCAAGCCGCTTTCGATTCTCAATCGTTAAACGATAGGCCTGATCCCCGGCGTTGATTGCGAATGAGTTATATTTGAAAGGATCATATTCCGGCAACACATCATTCCATCTAAGTTTTTCCAGTCCCAGTATATTCCCGATTCGCTCCTGCCAGACAGCCAGTGCTGCCATTTTTGTTACCCCGATCTCGGGTGAGATCAAGACAAGTTTTTTAACAGGTGGCAGCGTCGGATCT
>QNEM01000168.1 GCA_003645215.1 Gammaproteobacteria bacterium | reverse complement strand
CACCGAGTAGTGGATGATGGGTATATTAACAACACCTATCATGGCCAGAACAGCACCGGCACGTGCTGCCATACGACGGTCTTCAATGGCAGACTGTAGCGCCATATAACCCAGATAAAGAAATAGTAAAATTAATTCGGAGGTCAAACGGGCGTCCCACACCCACCATGTTCCCCACATGGGTTTCCCCCACAAGGAGCCCGTTGCCAAGGCAAGGAAAGTAAATGATGCACCCAGAGGTGCGCTACCTCGCGCAACTGCATCGGCTATCTTTACTTTCCACACAAACCCGACAAAACCTGCGGAGGCCATCACTATATAGATAAAAAGGGACATCCATGCACTGGGGACATGAATATAAATTATCCTGACGCTTTCTCCCTGCTGATAATCAGGTGGAGACCAGAACAATCCGCCAGCCACACCACTGACTATCAATAACACACAGGCCCAGGCAAACCAGGGAACCAATTTGCATGACAATAGATAAAAGTTTTCCGGTGCCGCATATTTATCAAATTTTCCAAACATATCTAACCAAACCGTATTCGTAATGAAAGCGCCGTTGCAAAAGGTGCCAATGTTATCGACAGTACCAAAATAGCACTAATGAAATAAATTTCACCTGCAAAACCCAACCCCTGTGATGCATTGCTGACGGCTGCTACTGAAAAAATAAGCAAAGGTATGTAAAGAGGCAATATGATCAGGGAGAGTAGCATACCCCCTCCGCGCAAGCCTACTGTCAAGGCCATGGCTGCCGATCCTACCAGACTTAACACAGGGGTTCCCAGCAACAGGGTTACCAGCATTGCTTGCAGGGATTCATATGATAAACCGAAGATGAGCCCAAGGAACATGCTGGCGACGATCAATGGCACCCCGGTCAGTAACCAGTGGGCCACGATCTTGGCCATTGCTATAAAGGTAGTGGGGTGTTGTGACAGCAGCATCTGTTCCAGAGTACCGTCCTCATAATCCGAGTTGAACATCCTGTCCAGAGACATGGTAACGGACAGTAATGCTGCAACCCAGATCACACCTGGATATATATCGCGCAGTAATGCGGATTCTGTCCCCAGGGCAAATGGAAACATAGTTACCACGATAAGAAAAAAGATTAACGGATTGACCAACTCACCACTTCGACGTATACCAAAAAACAGATCGCGTTTTAGTATTGTGGTAAAGACATTATACAGAGGATTTGTATGCATTTTAATTAAAAGTAATTTTTTTAAACGGCACACCTGGGAGTTCCAGTGGGTCATGTGTAACAATTACTGCCAAACCACCTGTCTTGGCATGTGTTTCAATTATCTTTTTAACCAGTAATCTGCTGCTATCATCCAAAGACGTGAACGGCTCATCCATCAACCAGAGACGTGCTTCCGATATCAACAACCTTGATAATGCCACACGCCGACGTTGCCCTGAAGAAAGTTTACGTACAGGAACATCTGCTAATTCTTCGATCTCCAATTGAGCCAATGCATCTTCACAGGAGCACCCCCCACGGGGTATCGTCAGGGACTGAGCTACAACGAGATTCTCTACGGATGTCAGCTCAGCCTTGATGCCATTTGTGTGTCCTACATAGTGCATATCCTGAGCATATTGTGATCTGATGTTCTGAATATCCTGGTTATTCCAACTAACTTTTCCTTCTTCAGGGAGGGCAAGTCCACAAAGAATCCGGAGCAGGCTTGTTTTTCCACTTCCATTTGCTCCCTCGATCTGAAGTACTTCGCCAGATGAAAGTTTAAAACTGATTTCTTCAAACAATAGTTGTTCATTACGTACACAGGAAAGGCTCCGGACAACAAGCAAATTGTTCACCCTGCTTTCCTTATTCATAAAAATGTTTGTCTCGCTTGCCGCTAAATCCATAATTTTATATTAAAATATTATTCTGCAGGTAATTCAGACTAAAAAATATACGCAAGTATAATTCGATGATTCATGTTGGCATGTGAATTCTGAAAAATGGCGATGTCCTGACTCCAGCCTGATGTTCTCTTTGGTAGAGTCGATAATGTCATCGTTGAACAGGACGAACCAGCTCAACTCGTTTTCGAAGGATAAATCAACCACTGGCTAGTCCCCCCGGCTTGTCTTTTCAAGAGCACTCGCAAGTCTGCTAATACCGTCATGGATATGTTTTTCCGAGACCGAAGAGTAACCTAACACAAGATTACGTTCGCTATATTCCTTATGTCCAAAATCATGTGCCGCCGCCGCCGCCATGGCATAGACTCCGACACCTGTCTCCTGGGCAATATTTTGCACTTCTTCGGCAGAAGGGAGATAGGTAGGTAAATGCCAGACGACGTGCATACCACCATCCAGTCCAGATAACTGAACATCTCCAAAATATTTATGTAGGGAATTCACCAAACAATCACGGCGATTGAGGTAGGTATGTCTGATACGCCTCAGGTGCTGTGCATAACTTCCACTAGATATAAAGTCCGCCAGAACCGCCTGATCCAGCCAGGAATGGCCATTATCCATAAGAGTCTTTACTGTTTGCGCCGGGTTTACCAATTCGCTCGGTACTACCAGGTAACCTAGCCTGAGACCAGCACCGATTGATTTCGAAAACGTACCCATATATATCACACATCCGTGCCGATCCTGACCTGCAACGGCAGTTAGAGGTGAACCGTGATGGCGAAAATCACTATCATAGTCATCTTCTACAATATATGCCCCGACTTCCCAGGCCCAATCCAGCAAACGCACCCGCCGTTCCAGTGGTAAGGTTACACCCATCGGATATTGATGTGAGGGTGTGACATAGGCCAGACTTACTCTTGTTTGTGGTAGTTCCGAAACATCAAGACCGTTCTTGTCAACACGGATCGGAATAAGTTTAGCACCATAACTTTCTAATACATAAGCAGCACCCTGATAGCATGGACACTCTGTTACAACCTGAGTACCTTTTTCGATCAACAAGCGTGCGACAAGATTGAGTGCTTCCTGGCTTCCATTAACGACAATAACCTGTTCCGGTGAGACATTAATTCCCCTTGCTGGTCCCAGATGGTCAGCAATCGCCTTGCGCAAGCCGAAAATACCTGCCGGATCACGATACTCGGTGAGATTTGGGTTACCTGATGTAAGATTACGTATCGTTAGCCGACGCCAGATATTGGTCGGAAAAGAGTGAGGGTCGGGTCTGCCGACCCAGAAATCGATGTCAAGTTTGCACCGGTTGGGATTAACAACTGTCGGCGCCCTTCCCTTGAAGAGGATCGGATGTCGTATCGGCTGGCGTTCTTCCCGAGTTTCATTGTAGCAGCGTCCATTATCTCTCAACATCAGAGAGTTTTCCGGTAGGCTGGCATTTACAAATGTACCCACGGTCTTCCGAGAGTAGAGATAGTCTTCGGCAATGAGACGGTCGAATGCAAGGACAACGGTGTTTCGCGAGACGCCAAGTTGTTCGCTTAAGACCCGGCTCGATGGCATGAGCATGCCGGATTTCAGCTGCCCGTTTAAAATCTGTTGCCGTATCGATTCAAAAATCTGGTTCTGTAGAGATTGAACACCTGAGGTTTCAATTTTTATTGGTAGCTGCATGCCCCCTATCCTGTGTTATTCCTTAAGTTTTCAGCATATTAAATACATGGCCCTATTATGATCACTATTCTCCTGAATATAGTAGTACCAATAACAAATCTGGTCTTGGTACCAATGATTGTAACCATATTAGTTAAAAGTGCGACCATCATACAGTGGATAATTGTATTAACACGGTTAAAACATTTTCATGGCTCAATTGCGGCATGAATTATCCGTATATTGGTACTACTGGCACCATAATATTTTCACAGAACGGTACTTCAATCTACCTTTACTAAAGGATTAGACTACTGTACGGGGGAAATACATGAGTAAAACCCGCAACTAGTCTCGAGCAGCAAGACCCAGGGGAGGTCGTCATGGTCGTAACAAAAATGAAATTATTTTCGATTCCGATGGCAGTACTAATCGGGTTAACCTTCTTAATGTCTAGTGCTGCAATAGCGGACATCCCAAATGAAACCTACAAGGCCCTGGGGATTGAAAAATCAGCCTCACCTAAGGAACTTTTTAATGCCCTGGAAAAACGCTATCGCGATCCGGCACAAGGTGCAGGAAAAGGATCCCACGCTGAGTATTGGGAACCCATTGCGATGAGTGCATATCTGGATCCTCTGTCATTCTACAAGCCCCCAACATCAGTGAAAGAGAGCAATACTCGTGAAGAGTGCGTTTCGTGCCATGAGGAAGAGACAGCAGGACATGTGGTTGCATGGAAGAAGAGCTTGCATTCAGATCTGGATAAGGTACGCAAGCTGTCATCAGATGATTCACGATTTTATAAGAAAAAGAAGCTTGAAACGGTTGAGAATAATCTGCGCTCTATGGGCAAGCTTGGAAAAAATGAAAAGCTTAAAAATGTGAGTTGTATGGATTGCCATGTAGATATTCGGCAAACCAAAAAGGCTGATCATACCAAAGACATACGCATGCCGACCGCAGATGTCTGCGGTACCTGCCACTTGCAGGAGTTTGCAGAGCGTGAGTCTGAACGTGATACCTTAACCTGGCCCCAGGATCAGTGGCCGGCAGGTCGCCCATCCCACGCTCTTGATTACAAGGCGAATGTGGAAACCGCGATATGGGCTGGTATGGAACAACGAGAGATCGCCGAGGGCTGTACCTCCTGTCATATTAACCAGAACAAGTGCGACACTTGTCATACCCGTCACCAATTTTCGGCCGTGGAATCACGCAAACCCCAGGCGTGCGCTATCTGCCACAACGGTGTCGATCACAACGAATTCGAAAACTATATGATGTCGAAACATGGCGCCATCTACCAAACACTTGGTGATGAATGGGACTGGAACGTTCCTCTCAAGGACGCGATCGCCAAGGGT
>QNEM01000167.1 GCA_003645215.1 Gammaproteobacteria bacterium | reverse complement strand
TAGGACTGGCGTTTGCCTGGGCAGTCCCCATGGCCTTTGCGGCACAAACAAATTCTGTTCCCTACATTGCATGGCTGATATTTATCACGGCCGTACTTTGGGCCGTTGTCTACGACACCATGTACGCCATGGTCGATAAAGCAGATGATATACAAATAGGTGTGAAATCTACTGCCATATTATTCGATGATGCTGATCGAATCATTATTGGGTCGATTCAGATAATGATATTATTTTCTCAAATATTGACTGGCGCCAGACTGGAACTGGGTAAATATTATTTCATAGGGATTGCCCTGGCCTCCTTGCTCTCTGTTTATCAACAATATCTGATCAAGGATAGAATACCCGAAAATTGTTTCCGAGCCTTTCTGAATAATCAATGGTACGGTATGATTATTTTTGCCGGCCTCTTTTTAAATTATACGTTTGGGTAAGCCATGCTTTTAAAATCTTTATCATTGTTTTTCGTAGTGCTCCTGCCGTCCTACGTCAGTGCAGAGGCCATTGCGGATGTTCCAGAGGTACAGGATCAATGCAAAAAGATATCTGACAGACTTGCCAGTCTAAGTTATGAAAGATGCCTTTCACATAAATATGAGCTGGCTGGTGGTCATTCTGTCGAAGGCTCACCTATCCTGATCAAGAGTTTTCAAAATGAGAAGGATGAAAACAGGCATCCACGAATTCTCCTCATCGGCGGGACTCATGGAAATGAATATGCCTCTATAAGTACTATATATAAATGGATTACGCTACTCAATCAGTCTCATGCAGATTCATATGATTGGCGTATTATTCCGCTATTAAACCCGGATGGCCTGATGCAAAAGCCATCCAGCCGAACCAATGCAAACGGGGTAGACCTTGATAGAAATTTTCCAACAAACGGCGGTAATCACAATGCTATGCAATACTGGGAAGAAAATACTAATCGGAATCCTGAATATTTTCCTGGTAAACAAGCGCTAAGTGAACCTGAGTCACAATGGTTGGCCGAAGAAATAAAGCAATATCAACCCGATGCAATTATTACAATACACGCGCCACTCAGCAGTCGTGCTTACAAATCTTCAAATATTAAACAGTCAAAAAAGGGTGCTCAATATCAACAATCTATTACCACTTTTCCAGGCTCATTTAACCAGTATGTAGGTATCGAGTTAAATATACCGATATTGACAGTGGAACTTCCCTACTCTGATATCAGGTCAACTAAAACAGAAATTAATGAAATCTGGAAAAGTCTACTTGAGTGGCTGAGTACACATGTTAAATAATCCTGATTTCTACGCTTTACAGATTAAGACAAAATCCAGAACTATCGCAATTACACTTAAGACGTCTCCGATGCGTCAAATATTTCTTCACACCTTATGGGAATTGAGTTAAACCTCGAAGGGTAACCATTAATAAATTCCGAGAGTATACTTTCTTGATCAGTACCTTTTGCATCAAGCCCGGTATTAACCCTCGCATCAACCCAAATGATAGATTGATTCTTGTGATATGGGACTATGATCGGCTGATAACCGATACTTTTTAATTCATTTAATCTGTTGTTTACTGCTGATTGAGTCGAGAACAGGCCTAGTGAGATTGCATTCTGTAAATTCCCTTTATTAATAAGCTTGTAATCCTTCACCCCTTTGCCTTTCAGATCTTTAATAGCCGCTATCGCCTCATCTTCTGACTCGCCAGCAGAGAGATAGATCCAGAAATATTGATCCTGTTTCCCACCTTCTCCTCTTTGCATTGTCTGGATACCTTTTTCCTGCAACCAGTTGCTTAACTCATCTGCCTGTCCCTTCTCAGTGAAAGGACCGAAAGAAACACATAACATTTTTTCGTCATCAAAATTCTGTCTATTGTTTGTGGGAAAATCAGGAAGACCGGGCGCCAATTCATCAAGCACTTTTTTTTCGATCATGACATTACCTTGATCCATCATTGAACTGATGTTCTGAAGTGGTGAATCCTCTATATTAGAAAATGCACGTTCCTCTTCCCACCCAACATCATACATATCTTCATCTGCTTTTGATGCTGATGTGACTGAATCAGAACTCTCTACAACTTCTCCCAGTAGTTCCAGTTTCTGTACGTTTTCAGGGACATTAAAAGGTCTGACCGAGTTGCTCACTTGAATACGTGTCTGCCTGTCAAGCTCCCATCCAAAATAGCAGACATTAGCTAATAGAAAGACTATAAACAGCCACTTCATTGTGTCTTCTCCGAAACCATAGCCAGGCCATGCAACACCAGCCCGGATTCATATTCAAACCTTCCTGCAAGTTGTTCGACAACAAGTTCTGCGTTTCCCCCGGTAATAATACAATTTACCTTATTGCCATAGTCTTCCTGCATTGAAGTAACAACCCTGTCTATTATGGAGATCGTGGCCAGGTAACAGCCACTGTTAACACCTTCTTCCGTGGAGCTGGAGAAATTGATTGAGGGCAGTGCTTTTCCTTGTAAACTTTCTTTGGGTAATATTTTCCTGGCCAATTCAATATCAGAGGTGCTGTTTAAAAGCATTTCCTGCATGGTTGTGTAGCCGGGGATAATAAATCCTCCCAGATGTTGTCCAGCAGCCGATATACCATCTATCGTCGTAGCGGTGCCACAATCTACAACACAGATAGCCTTTTCCTGTTCCCGGAATCTTTGCCATGCAGCAATAATTACCATCCAGCGATCGACACCCAGGCCTGGATA
Source organism: Gammaproteobacteria bacterium (assembly GCA_003645215.1). Classification (GTDB taxonomy): domain Bacteria; phylum Pseudomonadota; class Gammaproteobacteria; order Eutrophobiales; family Eutrophobiaceae; genus SMWN01. The sequence goes on along the minus strand of QNEM01000167.1, from coordinate 2,221 downwards.
GTCTGAATATGCGTTACTCACACCAAAACCAAATGCTTCCGTTTTTACATATTCGGTTTTTATTTGCCACGCCTGCTCAACCCATGAATCAAGAATCTCTGCCAGTTGCTGACCCGACACATTAGAAACCACAACCCTGTCTGGACTATCAAGATGATTCCAGTGTTCAGAAAAGAGTGCAGGCAATTCTAACTTATCATTAAGCATTGCACCGTCTAAACCAAATTCGTTCTCCACACTATTATAGAGACACCATTTGATTCGACTGTTGCCTATATCAATGAGCAGGTTCACGATTCTGCTCGCAAACTGATTTCGCCCGCAGTAAATTTTCTAACATTATCATTAACTGACATAAGTAAGGCACCATCATTATCAACTCCAACAACCTGACCAGTGATGTTCTTGTCCGGTAATATTAATTTTGCCAGCTTTCCGCGCATACAATCATATTTCTGCCATTCGTTAATAATATCCCTGGCATCAGTCTCCGCATAAGCATCCAGCAGTAACATTAATTCGGAAATCAATTCTGCAGCAATAACATTACGCGAAGGGACTGGATCCTTAATGCTCACAAGGTCAATCCATGGCTGGTTAATATTAGCTTCGAAATCAACCGGGAAGGCTATATTCAAACCCATACCAATGACCACATCACAAGGGCCCGCTGTCTCTCCCCTTGTCTCGATCAATAAGCCGCCCAGTTTCCTGTTCTGAAAAAAGATGTCATTTGGCCATTTTAAGCCAATACCTTCAAAACCCATTTTTTCCAATACTCTGATGACTGCAGAACCAACTGCAAGTGACAGGCATGCTAGCGAATCTAATGGCTGTTCAAAATGCCATCGTGCTGACAGGCAAAGTCCCGAGCCGAAAGGCGAAATCCAGGTACTATCCCGTCTGCCTCGACCATGTGTCTGATACTCGGCAAGGACTACATTTCCATGTTTATCTGAACCTTGCAGGTTTTCCAGAAGATATTGATTCGTCGATTCAATTTCTTCAAATAATTCAAGCTTGTTCAGAATTTTTTTTGTAGATGAACTGATCCCGGAAAGCAATATTTCCCTGTCGAGAAATTCCATTGGTCTTGATAAACGATAGCCTTTACCTTTCACTGCCGCAATTGTCACTCCATAGTGACTCAGTGAGTTTATGATCTTCCAGATTGCTGTGCGTGATATTCCCAGTGTATTACCAAGTGCTTCACCTGAATGAAGCTCACCATCAGCGATCAATCTCAACAGTTTGGTCCGGTTATGCAATGGCTTATGCCAGATTTAATTCTAGAGGATGGGTTAAACGAATTTCAGTGCAAGAGTTAGAAAGGGTTCCATTTATTGACACTATATTTTTAAACAGTGTACAAAACATCAGGGCCAATGATTTTAATCTTTTTCCAGGATGACTAATCAGGGCGAATCGTTGAATCATCGTCTTCATAACCTTCCATGACGTCGTCTCCATCATTGTCATCCAGCATGATAGTTTCATCACTACCTTTTGACTCATTATCGGTAGCACTGCCTCTGATAACAGTATCTTCTTCATCTTCATCAACCGTACCAGTGATGTCAAAATCAAAATCCGGATCGGGCAAATCAATATCATCAGTGCTTGTTGCTGGGGGGCTTGCGCCCGGGACCAGTGTCGCCGCTTCACCACTGGGCACCCCGCTATTTGCGATCACTGTATTTGATATCACCGTCATTCCTGAATCTGCCATCTCCGGCATAACAAATTCAAACTCAATCTTGTGCAAGCGAACCATATCACCATGTTTCAGCCGAACCTCCGATGTCACCGGTCTGTTATTAACGAAGGTTCCATTAATACTTCCCTGATCAATAATCCAGTAGGAAAAGTCCTTATATTCGATCAATGAATGACGACGTCCTATGGTTGTTTCAGGTATAACAAAATAATTCAGATATTCGGTATCTTTACCTGCCACGCGCCCCAACATTGTTGGTTTATTTCCCAGTGCGAAACTTGCTTGTCCAGTGACACCGTGAATATCGTTTAAATATGCCTCTTGTGCAGGTTCTTCATCACGAGATTTTGATTTGCTCCCTCTCAAAAGCATAAGTACCATCGCAATAACTGCCAGAATGAGTACTACCAGGGCAACCAGAATTAACATTGAGCGCTTTCGATCTGATTCATCGGCGGGTTGTGACTGGGTGGCAGGAACTTCTATAATGACGGGTGCGGGTGC